>CAUJGI010000644.1 GCA_963169155.1 Chloroflexota bacterium | reverse complement strand
GGTGACTACACCATTCAAGATGTTCGCCCCAACGATTCCGTGCTGGACGTGCTGCACCGGGTGAAGTGGGAGCAAGACGGCACCCTGGCGCTGCGCCGCTCCTGCGCCCACGGCGTGTGCGGCTCCGATGCCGTGCGCATCAACGGAGCCAACGCCCTGGCCTGCAAAACGCTGGTGGCTCGCCTGGCCAAACAAGGTAGCAATGAAGCCAAAATCCAGGTGGAACCCATCCTGGGCATGCGCGTGCTGAAAGATTTGATTGTGGACATGGACCCGTTTTTTGAGCATTACCGCTCGGTGATGCCGTATTTTGTGAATGATTCGCCCGTGCCGGAAAACGGCCGTGAGCGCCTGCAATCACCAGAAGATCGGGCCCGCTTTGACGATACCACCAAATGCATCCTGTGCGCCGCCTGCACCAGCTCCTGCCCCAGCTTCTGGGCCGATGAGAAATATATTGGCCCGGCCGCCATTGTTCAGGCCCATCGCTTCATCTTCGACTCCCGCGATCAGGCTCACAACGAACGGCTGGAAGTGGCTGGCGACACGATGGGCGTCTGGCGCTGCCGCACCGTTTTCAACTGCACCAATGCCTGCCCGCGTGATATTGAGGTCACCCGAGCCATCGCCGAAGTAAAGATGGCCCTGACCAGCGGCGAAATTTAACCCTGTAACAACCTGCGAGGCGGCAGCGGTTTACAATCTGACCGCTGCCGCCTCATTTTGACATTTTTTTACCAACTTCTGCACCCTTGCAGTTTGGTGCGTGCCATCAAAAACGGACAGATCTCTCTGCCCGGTAACACAAAACACCATGACAGAATCAAGCCAGCTGTTAAAGACGGCCGTTCAAGCCGCCAAAGCAGGTGATCGGGAAAAAGCCCACCAGCTGCTGCTGCAAATTGTCGAGCAGGACGAGACCAACGAAACCGCCTGGCTCTGGCTCAGCGGCACGGTGCAAACCCGGGAAGATCGCCAGATCTGCCTGGAAAACGTGTTGGCCATCAATCCCAACAACGAAATCGCCAAAAAAGGGCTGCAAAAGCTGGGCGTCGCCCTGCCCCAACCAGCGCCGCCACCCACCCCCGTCGAAACAGTGCCGGAACGCTGGGACCAACCGGCCTACGACCTGGAACTGCCAACGGCCAACAATCCCCGCCAACAAAACTTCGACGACGTCTGGCGCAGTTCAGCCGACCTGTGCGCCTACTGCGCTCAGCCCGTAACGCGCAGCGACAAGCGTTGTCCCAAGTGCGGCCGTTCCATGATCGGTAAGGAATTTATCTACCCGCAGCGCAGCGTCTACCTGGTTATCTGGGTGATTTTGCGCAGCCTCAACCATGTGCTTGCGCTGCTGTTTGTGTTTATCGTTGGTGCGTCGCTAAGCGAACTGCCCCCGGAAATTCCGATGTACGCGCCTGCTTACTGGATCACCGCCATCTCTGTTTTACTCCTGCAAGTGGGCTTTACCGTTGCCTTATTCTTGCGGCAGGCGTGGGCTTACTGGCTGGCTGTCTTAGGGGTGCTATTGATGGTATTAAGCACGATCGCGCTGGCGGTTTTGTCGGTGCCGGTAGAGCCAACGGCCGTACTGCCTGCCTGGTTAGTACTGCCCTGTGCTTCTGGCTACATCATTGTGCAGGTTTTGTATGTGTTTATGATTTTTATGGCCGGAGGTGATTTTAAGCGAGAGAAGCAGTGGCGCGTTGCCGCGATTGATCAACGGGTGAAAGATCCGCTGGTGCTGGACAAAGCGGGCAAGCTGTATGCGCAACGGGGGATGTGGGCAACGGCCGTTCTCTACTGGCAGCGGGCCGTCGGTCGGTCACCCGGCAATGTGGCCGTCCTGCGCCGCCTGGCCGATGGCTACGGACGGCTTGGCTTCCCCGAACGCAGCCTGGACACCTTGCGCCAGGCCCGTGACAAAACGCTGGACCCCGAAACCAAAGCCGTGCTCACCCGGCAAATCGAGCTCATGAACGAAAAGCGAGCGCCCTGAAAAATCTATTGTGCCTCTCGGTGCTTGTCGCTGATAAAATTGCTGTGACCGGGCTGGCAGCCGAAGCAGGTGTAACCCTCTTGCCCGGGCAAGGTGATCACCGACGTGATACGGCATCATTCGGGTACACCAGGACCCCACCACCCGGTTCAGGCCCGCACCGGGCGGCGTGAACATTGGCCATTTCCAGATTCCCGCCGGAACCCTGGGCTGCATGGCGGTGCTGGTCTGCCTGAACGTGGAGATTAAACGATGAACGAGCAGCAAGAAAGGATTCAGCGCATTCAGGCGGTGAAATCCGCCCATGAAGCGGAACTGTTGGCCAAGGCCAACGTGGTCGGCGTGGGCATTGGCTTTCGCCAGCAGCAGCAAACGCGCACCGACGACGTGGTACTGGTGGTGCTGGTCGAGCAGAAGGTACCGTTTGCCCAGTTGGCCCCCGAGGATGTCATTCCGAGCCAGATTGATGGCGTGGCGGTGGATGTGCAGGAAAGCGGCCGTATCGCCCCCCAGTAGCTGGCAAACCAATCGAGAAAGTAACTGTTCAGGTATCGTATCAAAGGTGCGACGCAGTTTTGTTAGCGAATTTTGCTGCGCTTTAACACCAGGCAAGTGCGTCGCACCTGTAGAAATAAAAAAGGCCTGGCGCAAACCGGGCCTTTTTATTTTGTGTTCAGATGGGACCACTCTTTAAAGATTGGTCCCATCTCGCCGAGTACGGCGAATGGTATTTAATACCGAACGCGCTCGCGCCGAATTTGCTCTACGGTATATGGCTCAGCGTCCGGATCGTACGTCGTCCAGCCTTCCTCACGCCAGTGGTCGACGCGGCTGTCCAGGTCTACCGGATCGTAATCGTCGAGCATCTCCGCCACACCCTGCGCCATGCGCTCGTCCACATGCACCGTCACCAATGTGCCGCCCCGGCGCACACCTTCGGCATAGTAGCCAGCACGCCCTTCCTCCACACCCAGGTCCACCAGGGCGCCAACAATGCCCCCGGTTACCGCGCCGATGCCAGCTCCGGCAACGGCCGCGGCAATGGGACCGGCTGCAACTACCGGGCCAATTCCAGGGATAGCCAGGGCAGCCAGCCCAACCAGCAAACCACCAACACCACCGATCAGCGCGCCAGAGGCGGCCCCTTCCAGAGTGTCTTCGGCGGTCATGTCCTGACCGTGATATTTGCTGTATTCACCAGCCGCATCGCTGGCCACCACGCTAATGTCATCGCGCAGGACACCGCTGTCAGTCAGGGCACGGACGGCATTGGCAGCATCTGTTCTGTTGTCATACAAGGCACTTACTGTTGTTTTCATCGTCACAATCTCCTTTTTGGTTGAATTGAATGGACGTTAACTTTATCCATCCAGCAAACTGCTCCTTCAGGGCCGATTTGTGCCACATCGGGCACAAAATCATTTTGTTTTGTACTTATCGTAGCTAAAATCAGGCTGACTTCTATGTGCAGCGGTATATAATTTAGAGATAAAGAAGGGTGTATCTATCCCCTTCACCAAGGAATACAAACATGGAACTTGCTCCCGATATCCATTTCAAACGCATCACGGCCCAAACCGTGATTCCCATCTGCAAATTAAGCGAAACATTGTCTACCGCGCAGCGAAAAATGGTGAGCGACAATGCCCTTTCCATTGCTCAGGCCCACTTTTCCGACAACGCCTGGATGCGTGCCATCTATGCCGACGATATGCCCATTGGCTTTGTGCTGCTGCACACTGGCTCTGATTACGACGATGGGATTGACTGCCCCGGCATTTTTTTGTGGCGATTTATGATTGCCGGGCCGTACCAGGGGAAGGGTTACGGCCGTCTGGCGATGAGACGTTTGCTGGCTCAACTCCAAGCCCAAGGCATCCCCGAACTGTATACCAGCTGCGGCCTGGGCGAAGCCAGCCCCGAGGGCTTTTACAAACAACTGGGTTTTGTGCCGACGGGCGAGATGTATGGGGATGAAATCGAGCTGAAACTGCACTTCACCCAGGCCGATTGAGGGGAACGGCCGTTTGCCGCCACTCACGAAACTGCCTCAGACGACAGTGCGTAAAGAGGTGAATTATTCAGCAGCGCGAATATGAATTTCTGCGCACCAAAACCTATGGTCAAGATGTTATTTAAAAGATGGTTGTATCGTGGGGGACATCCCAACAAACTGGCTAAACTCCTCAACCGGGGATGGGGCTTCATTCATGCAAAGGGCATTGCCCCCAACTACATGGTGACGCTTGATGTAGTTGGCCGAAAATCGGGCAAAGCCATCAGC
>CAUJGI010000643.1 GCA_963169155.1 Chloroflexota bacterium | reverse complement strand
TGCTCGCCCTGGTGGGATTGTCCGGGTTTGAACACAGCTACCCGGCCCAGCTGTCCGGCGGCATGGCCCAGCGGGTGGCCCTGGCCCGCGCCCTGGTGCACCGGCCCGCCCTGCTGCTGCTGGACGAGCCGTTTGGCGCGCTGGACGCGCTGACGCGGGAGCGCATGGGGCAGGAGCTGCTGCGCATCTGGGCGGCGCTGCCGGTGACCGTTTTTATGGTCACCCACAGCATCCAGGAAGCGGTGCTGCTGGCCGATGAGGTGATGGTGATGGGCGGCCAACCGGCCACCATTCGGGAGCGGATTCACATCCAGCTGCCGCGCCCGCGCCCCATCGGGATGGAAGGCTCGGTTCAGTTTCAGAAATGTGCGGGGGCGGTAAGGCAGGCGATTGAGGCGATAAACGGGGAGGGGGGAAGTAATTGAGTAAATGGGTAATTGCTCAATTACCCATTTACTCAATTACCACATATTTTATTCAGTGCGAGCGGCCGTTTCAGCCACCACCGGATTGTGCCGACGCCGCCAGCGCTTCATCACAAAACGCCCCACCAGCCAGAGCGGAATGCCCACAACGAGCAGCAGCGGCAGCAGGTAAATCACAAACCAGATGCCAAATTCAGCCACGTCTTGCAGCGCCTCGACCAGCGAATCCACTGCATTGCGGAAGGTCACAGCCGGTCGCCAGTTGCTTGGCTCGATGGGCTGGGCCACGACGTCGGGCGTCAGGTCCACGGTGATGGTGGAGAAGGAAGCCGATTGGCTCAGGTACTGCAAACGGCCTTTCATCGCCTCAATTTCGCTTTCCAGGCGGCTCAACTCCTGGTTCACCGCCAGCGCTTCCTCGACTGTTTCGGCCTCATCCAGGAAGGCGCGCACGCGTTCGGCCGTGGCTTCCAGGTTCTCCAGCCGGGCCGACAGGTCCACAAATTCCTCGGTCACGTCCTGGCCAGAGGTGCTTTCCTGCTGCACCTCAACGGCCATGCTGCGCAGTGCTTCCATGGCGCTGTTAAACCCGGCCGATGGCACCCGAATCGTAATGTTGCCCGTTTTGGCCGTTTCGTTGTATTGGAAGACGGAGCTGTTCACCACCCACCCGCCATTTTCCTCGGCCATGCGGCTGATGGTGTCCATCGCTTCCTCGGTGTCCGTCACCACCAGGCTCATATTGGCCGTGCGGATGATGAGTCGTTCCTGGGTTACCTGAATGTCAACCGTTTGGGCAGCGGTGTTCATGGCGAAGCCACCGTCCTCGGCTTCCCCTTCCATCGTCTCTTCCGTGAAAAAATCGCCGGTATCGCCGCCAGACACATCTCGGGCTACCGATGGTTCCGATGCGGCTTCATCAAAACTGGCGGAAGTGGCGCAGCCAGCTAAAAACAGCAAAAAGAAAGTTGCGATAAATAAGAAATTTGGTTTGCGGGTCATGATTTGCTCTCCTGAAAAAGGGTTAAAAATTGCTCCTAGAGAGTAAAACGAAGGCGCAGGGCAAAAGGTTCCTGCATTTTGGGGAAGATTTTGGGTAATTTCAAACGCCGTAGGCCAGCCGGTTCACCAGGCGCTTGGGCATGCCGTATTTTTCCATGCGCTCTTGCACGTCGCGTACCGGGTAGGGCACGCGCTGGTAAAACCAGGTCATCGCCTCTGTATCGAGGAGGGCATAAGCCGCCCGTGGGTCCGAGTCGCGGGGCTGGCCTACGCTGCCGGGGTTGATGATGAGCCGCTCGGGACCAAGGGGCAGGGCATCCCGACTGCTGTTGGAATAAATCGGCGGGCGCACGTTGACCCGGCGAAAGCCATTCAGATGCTCTTCAAAAATGACCGGCACATGGGTATGCCCCACCAGGCAAAAGGGGGTTTCAAACCAGTTGAAATTTTCCGAGGCGGTGAGGGGATCTAAAATGTATTCCCACACCGGGTAGCGCGGGCTGGCATGGGCCAGGGTAAAGTCGCCTTCCACCTGCTTGGAGGGCAGGCTTTGCAGGTAAGCGCGTGTTTCGCTGCTAATCGCTTCCTGGGTCCAGGTGATGGCGTATTTGGCTTCGCGGTTGAACGATTTGATGTCCAGCTCGCCCAAAACGGCCTTGTCGTGGTTGCCAGAAAGGGCAATGTGGCTATATTTTTGCAGTTCCTGGGCACATTCGTTGGGGTCTGGCCCATAGCCAACCAGGTCACCGAGGAACCAGATGGTGTCCCAACGGCCGTCTGCGTGGTCCAAAACAGCCTTAAAAGCCGTCAGGTTCGCGTGAATATCTGAAATGATGAGGATACGCATGAATGGTCAGCCCGATCTTTAAAGTTGTGCGCGGATTGAGCAATTGGCCGCTTTGACGCCAGCCTTTTTGTAAAACTTTCTGCCAATTGCAGAGGCGCTCGGTTATGATACCATGTTCCCAGGGAGAGGGTATAATAAATCAGCCGTGAATTTGAATTGTAGGTGACTAAATGGCTATACTGGATCGCTGGACAATTGACTTTGTAAGCAGCAGCGTGGAGCAAACCACGCGCCTGGGCGTGCGCCTGGGCGAACTCTTGCAAGTGCATGATCTGGTCTGCCTCTCGGGTGATTTGGGGGCGGGCAAAACGGCGCTGGCGCGGGGCATTGGCCGGGGCTGGGGCAGCGGCCTGCGGGTGACCAGCCCCACGTTTACCCTGGTGAATGAATACCCCAGGCTGAGCGACGGCCGTATCCTCTACCACATCGACTGCTACCGGCTGGAAGAAACGGCCGATCAATACACCGTCGGGCTGGAAGATGTGCTGGAAGGCAGCGGGGCGGTCATGGTCGAGTGGCCCGAGCGCATCCAACCGATGCTGCCGGAAGATCGGCTGTGGGTCAAAATGAGCTACGTCAGCGAGACACGACGCAAGCTGCACATCACCGCTGCCGGGGGCCGCTCGGCTGAGCTGCTGGAAGCGTTTAAGAAAAGTGCCTTTGGGGTTTAAGTGAAGGAAAGAGCATGATTTTAGCAATTGATACCGCAACACGCTGGCTGGGGCTGGCCCTGCATGATGGAACGGCCGTCGTCGCTGAATTGGGCTGGCGCTGCCTGAACAACCACACAATTGAACTCGCCCCCAATTTGCACGAAATGATGCATCGGGCCAGCGTTACACCGGCCGATCTGAGTGGGATTGCCGTGGCCATTGGGCCAGGTTCCTACACCGGGCTGCGCGTGGGGCTGGCGCTGGCCAAAGGGCTGGCCCTGGCCAACCAGACGCCGCTGATTGGCATTTCCACGCTGGATATTGTGGCGGCTGCTTTTGGCCCCTTCCCTGGCCAGCTGCTGGTGGTGGCCGAGGCGGGCCGGACGCGTGTCTGCGTGGCCCCGTATGAATGGGAAAACGGCCGTGGCTGGCAGACCGAAACCACCCCCACCATCGAAAGCTGGGAGGCGCTGCTGCCTACGCTAGAAGGTCGAATCACCTTTGCCGGGGAAATTACCGCCCAGGCGATTAAACAAATTAAGGCCACCAACAAAACGTTCCAGATTGCGCCCCCAGCAACGGCCGTGCGCCGGGCGGGTTACCTGGCCGAATTGGGCTGGCGTCGTCTGCGCGCCGGGAAGGTAGATGACGCTCAAACCCTGGCCCCGATTTACCTACGCGACCCGGCTGGCAACTGATTTTTTCACCCTATGTTGATTCCCCCCGACCCATTTTGGCTGCGCCCCATGTCACTGCTCGACCTGCCCGAAGTGCGCGAAATCGACCGGCTTTCCTTCCCTACCCCGGCGCGGGTGGGGCTGTTTGAGCATGAGCTGGAGCAAAACGACCTGGCGCACTACTTGGTGCTGGGACGCATGGGGGAAGCAGACGGCCGTCTCCACCCCATCATCGGCTTTACCGGCTTCTGGCTCATTGCCGACGAGATTCACGTCAGCACCATTGCCACCCATCCGCAGTGGCGCGGGCATGGCCTGGGCGAACTGCTGCTGCTTGCTCTGCTGCTGGAGAGCTACGACTATCCGGCCACGATGGTGACCCTGGAAGTGCGGCGCAGCAACACGGTAGCCCAGGAACTTTACCGCAAATACCAGTTCGAAGAAGTAGGCACCCGCCCGCGCTACTACCGCGACACAGGCGAAGATGCGCTGCTGATGACCATGCCCTCGCTGAATGCACGCTACTTTCAATTTTTAGACGGCCAGCAAACGGCCGTTTTCCAGCGACTGCGCAGTGAGGCATAGACGAGCGAACTTTGTATAACCTTTGCAGGATGTGAGGCACATTTCGATACCAGCAAGACTTACGTGTTTACTGATTAATGGGCCGCGAATGACGCGAATTTCAATGCTGTTTCGCGCTAATTCGCGAAATTCGCGGCTAAAAAACTTCATCTGCGTAAGTCCTAACCAAAACAATACCAGGAATCACGCATGAAATTATTTATCACTGGCGGCGCGGGCTTTATTGGCTGTAACAGCGCCGATTATTTTTTACAGCAAGGCCACGAAGTGGTTATCTTTGACAATCTCTCGCGCAAGGGCGGCCCGGCCAACCTGGCCTGGCTGCAAGAACGGCACGGCGAGCGGGTCCACTTTATCGCCGGGGACATTCGCCATTACGACGAGTTGGCTGCCGCCATTCCCGGCGCGGAGGCGGTGCTGCATCTGGCCAGCCAGGTGGCAGTGACCACCTCGGTGCAAAATCCGCGAGAGGATTTTGAGATTAACGCCCTGGGTACGTTTAATGTGCTGGAAGCCGTGCGGCATGGCTGCCCAGAAGCGGCCGTTTTATATGCCTCAACCAATAAGGTGTATGGGGGCATGGAAGGGGCGAAGGTGGTGCTGGAAAACGGCCGTTACACCTACGCCCACTACCAACACGGCATCCCCGAAACCTACCCGCTGGATTTCCACTCCCCCTACGGCTGCTCCAAAGGCACCGGCGACCAGTACATGCTCGACTACGCGCGCATCTACGGCCTGAAAACGCTGGTGTTTCAGCAGTCGTGTATTTACGGCCGTCGCCAATTCGGCATCGAAGATCAGGGCTGGGTGGCCCACTTTGTCATCGCCACCATCCTGAACCGGCCCATCTCCATTTACGGCGACGGCAGGCAGGTGCGCGACTTGCTGCACGTGCAAGACCTGGTGCGGGCCTACGAACTGGGCATTGCCCAGATCGATGCGCTGCGCGGGGAAATGTTTAACGTGGGCGGCGGGCCGCAAAATACCCTCTCCATCTGGACCGAATTTGGTCCGCTGCTGGCTGAACTGGCCGGGCACGACGTGCTGGTAAACCGGGCGGCCTGGCGGCCTGGCGACCAGCGCGTCTTCATCGCCGACGTTCGCAAGATTGCCGGGCAGTTGGGCTGGCAGCCCACCATCTCACCTCAGCAGGGCATCCGCGACCTGTACGCCTGGGTACTGGCCAACCCAGAGCTGTTCTAGTACCCCTACTGCTGTGCTACCGTGAAATCTGCGCAAAAAGTTGGGTTTTACCCCTATTTTCCCATTTTGTCGGAAGCGGGTCACTCGTACTATTGCAGGTATGAGCAATCGACTGGAAGGTATTGAACTATTAGACTTCGTGCTGCGGGTGAGCCGCCAGATGGCCGAATCACATTCGCTGGCGCCGCTGCTGTCTTACACCATTGACCAGGTGTTGACGTTGGTGGGCGCGGAGCGCGGGTTCATTGCCTTAAAACATGAAGACGGCTCGCTCGATTTCAAGGTGCGCCGCGACAACGAAGGCCAAGACTTACCGGGTGCCACCGATGAGATTAGCTATTCGGTATTGGAGCAGGTGGTGCAGACAGGTAAAGCCGTTGTGCTGAGCGATGCCATGCACGACCCACAGTTTGGCACGGCGCGCAGCGTGATGGCCCTGCGGCTGCGTTCGATTATGTGCGTGCCGCTGATCACGCGGAACCGGATTATTGGGGCCGTTTACGTGGAGAATCGGTCGATACGCGGCCGTTTCCGGGACACCGACCTGGCCCCCTTGCAGCTTTTTGCCAACCAGGCGGCCATTGACATAGAAAACACATAGCAGATTTAAAACCTGAAAATTGCCAATGGCCATCTGACAGAGTTAGATGAGTTGAAGAACAACTTTATCATCCTGATTTCACATGAGCTGAAGACGCCGTTAACGGCCGTTTCCACCAACGCCCAGCTCATGAATATGATCATCGAAAAAGCGGGCCTGGGCAACGACCCCATGCTCAGCCGCACGGCAGCCAACCTGGACAAAGCCACCAACCGCATGCGCCACGTGATCGATGAAATTGTGCAGGTTTTCCGCATTGCCTCCGGGCAACTAGAGCTGGCCATGCACGAAACCCGGCTGCACGAAGTCATCGAACCGGTGGTGGAAAATCTGTCCTCCGTATGCGCAGAGCGCCAGCTAACCATTGACATTACCAACATTCATACCCTCCCCAAAATCACGGCCGACCCACGTAAGCTCAAAATTGTTTTCGAAAATATTGTGGGCAACGCGGTGAAATATACGCCCGATGGCGGCTCCATTCACATCTCCGGCCACTGCCTGGACAATAATCAGGTGGAAGTTCTGGTCCAAGATACGGGCATCGGTCTACCGGTCGACGAGCAGCAGCGGGTGTTTGACATGTTCCATGTTTTGGGGTCGCTGAATACCCATTCCACCAGCAAGAGCGCCTTCCGGGGCGGCGGGTTTGGTCTGGGCCTGCCCATTGCCCGAGGCATTGTGGAAGCGCACAACGGCCGTATCCGTCTGGAAAGCAGCGGCTACGATGAAACCTTGCTGCCCGGTACGGTGTGTACCGTCACGCTGCCCAGCCTGGTTGCAGAGCCAGAACCCGCCTGACCTTTGCCAACACGCTGCTTTTGACAACGGCCGTTACCCAGGTAACGGCTTTTTTTGTCCCCCTACCCATCACGCCACAATCTCGACAGTACCTTATGCCTAGTTGGCTCGTTCTATAACGGTGTGTAACAGTTTTCGTAAGGCAGATTAGTTAAGTTAAGCCTACAAGGCATAGATGTATCGATCACGAGCATTTTGCCGTTAGAATCGGGGAAGTAGCCAAAAACAATTTAGGAGAGCCACCATGAACCGGGGAGCCATACGTTCAAATCGTACCCGTTTCGCTTTCATCATCATCTTCATGCTGCTAACAGTATTAGCCAGCGCCAATACAGGTGGTACGGCCGTTGCCAAAGCCAGCATTACTGAAGTGGCTCAGCAAAAACTGGACACAGCTTTGCAAGCGATGATAGCGGAACAACCTGCTCAGCTCATACCTGTTATCGTTCAAAAAGAGACCGCCACGGATGAGGCCGAACAACTGCTGGCCGCGTTTGGTGGCAGCATCAGCCAGGATCTGGCCATCATCAATGCCTTTGCCACTGAACTCAGCGGCGAAGCAATTCTGCGTTTAGCCAGTTCGCCAGCCGTCGCCCACATCAGTCTGGATGCTCAGGTAGAAACCAGCGATACAACCAGTGCGCTGAATAAATTGGAGAACCCCGGATTTGAATCCGGTTTCGCCGGTTGGAACATCACGGGCGAATCCGCCATTTCCGGGGAGGCTTACAGCGGCTCCAATGCCCTGGAGATCAAAGGCGAGGTCTACCAACACATCAACGTCACCCCTGGGGATACCGTTGTCTTTTCTATTTGGGCCAGAAAGGCGGCAAATCCAGGCGGGAACAAAATGACTTTGGAATTTTATAATGCCTATGGCTATGCTCTGGCTACCCGCCGCGTAGAAATCAACAGTCAAAGCTACGCTCAGTTGAGCATCGAATATCTGGTGCCTGGCCAGGCCTACTACGCCATCGCCCGCGTGAGCACAAACGAGAATAATGGCACCGTCCTCATTGATGACACGTCTTTTGTCGTCAGCGTTAGCGCCGCCGTTGCCAGTGATACCAGCTTACTAAAAAATGGCGGGTTTGAAAGCGGCACGCGTAACTGGAACACCAACGGTGTTGTACGGTATATCACAACAAGTAATCATATCCGCACTGGCAGCCGGGCCATTGAATTTGGTTGGGGCGGCACATCTGTTGAGCAATGGACAACGATCCAGCCGGGCCAATCCTATACCCTGACCGGCTGGTACAAGCTGGCGGGTAGTCAGCTGTCCTTCAACTGGGGCTCGGTATGGCTGGGATTTTATGATGCCAACTGGAACTATTTAACGGCCGTTGGCGCCAATCTCCAATACAGCACCAGCTATGCGCCGCTGGAATTGAGCGGTGTGGCCCCGGCGCAAACAAAGTACCTGGTGGTCTGGCTGGGCAAAGATGGCCTCGTAAAGATGTATGCCGATGACCTGTATCTGAACATTGAAACGGCCGCTTCCACCGCAATCAACATGCTGGATAATGGCAGCTTCAACAACAATAAAGCCAACTGGGGTACCTGGGGTGCTCCCGGCGCCACCACCATCGTAAACGATTCACCTATCGACAACACCAGCCTGAAAATTGATAGCTCCTGGGATGGCAACGGCGTCTGGCAGCAAATCCTGGCCAGTCCCGGCCAGGCATATACGTATTCTGGCTGGATTAAGTCCACCAAGTCTGGCAATGGTAACAGCAATGCCTGGATCGCCGTTTCGCTTGATTACATGGACGCCAATAACAACTATCTGTCCACGGTTTCGCACGAAATTTACGTAAACAACGCCTGGGTACCTTTCCAAATTTCCAACATTGCGCCGGAAGGCACAGCTTATGTGAATGCCATCGCCTGGATTTCGGACTGCTCAAGCTGTAGTTTATATGTAGATAACCTCTCCCTAGCCGCTTCGACAAACGATCCCCAGCTCAACGACTACCTGCAGGTTACCGGTGTAGATCAGGTGCACCAAATGGGAATCGATGGGTCGGGCGTTACTGTGGCTGTGCTGGACTCTGGTGTCAATACCAATGCCCTGCGCAAGATCATCCAGCAAGGCTTCAATATCGACTTGAGCCTGCTAAATGGGGACGGCAGTGGCCACGGCACTTTTATGGCTGGCCTGATTGGCGGTGGTGCCACCGATCCCTTGGGCAATCCTGTCGCCGTAGCCCCAGGGGCCGACATCATCAGCGTCCAGGTACTGGATCAATCCGGTAGGGGCAGCACCTCTAGCGTCATCGCTGGTCTGGATTGGGTTTTGAACCACAAAGACACCTACAACATTCGCGTGGTTAACATGTCTTTGTCAGGCCCAGTTACAGACGCGTATTGGAACAATCCCATCAACCAGGCCGTCGAGCGGTTGTGGGCTGAAGGTATCGTGGTGGTGGCGGCGGCGGGCAACACAGGCCCGGATGCTGGTTCCATCACTACACCGGGGAACGATCCCTTTGTTATTACGGTTGGCGCGTTTACCGACAACTATTCGCCGCTGTACTACAACGACGACTACGTGCCGCCGTTCAGCGCCTCTGGTCCATCTGAAGCTGGCTTCATCAAACCCGACGTGCTGGCCCCTGGTGCCCATCTGTTGATGTACGTAGGTGAAAACAGTGCCTATGCCCAGACGTATCCGCATCTGCGGCGCGCAGGTGGATGGTATCAAGGTTCAGGCACATCGGCGGCAACGGCCGTTACCTCTGGCGTCGTGGCTCTGATGCTGCAGCAAAACCCGGACCTTACGCCCGATCAGGTGAAATACCGGCTGATGATCGCCGCCCAGCCCTCCATCAATTCCGATGGCACGCTGGCCGCCAGCATTTTCCAGCAGGGCGCCGGGCGCATTTGGGCACCCGATGCCGTCTTGGGCAGCTATGAAGGTGAAGCCAACTCAGGCATGGTGCCCGGTGAAGCCTACGTCGGCCCCGTGGTTTACGACGAGGCGCGCGGTGGCTATGCTCTGGTGGACACGAATCGCAACCTGCTCCCCGAAGGTGAAGATTTCTTCTGGGATGGTGGCAACTATTGGGCCGGTGGCAACTACTGGGCTGGCGGCAACTACTGGGCCGGTGGCAACTACTGGGCTGGTGGCAACTACTGGGCCGGCGGCTACTTTGAAAATTCAAACTACTACTGGAACACTTCCCAATACATGGAAGAGAACCAGACGGCTAGCGACTATCAGATTGGCTTCCTGACGCAACAGCCGTAAGTGCGTGGAACTCCCCCCCAAAAAAAAGACCCGACTTTAGCTGAAGTCGGGTCTTTTTTGTTTTATAGGAATTAAGGAAGCTGAAGGGTGAAATGATGATTGCGGGGAACAGTTCAGCGGTCAGTGGTGGGCCTCGAACAACGCAGCGATTTCCTGGTTCACGGCCACGCTGTCCAGGAAAGAGTCGCGCCGCTTGTCGTCTGTAATTTGATTGGACCACGAGGCCAAACGGCCGTAAGCCATCGCCAGCACCGTCTCAG
>CAUJGI010000642.1 GCA_963169155.1 Chloroflexota bacterium | reverse complement strand
CACAAACCCGATCTTGAAGTGGACATTACCGGCGAGGCGCTGCACCAGATTCTGCTGGGTCAGCTCAGCCTTACCAAAGCCGTTGGCAGCAAAAAGGTGACGCCCAAAGGCCCTGTTTGGAAAGTGATGGCCCTGGCTGACCTTTTTTACCATGCCCAAAAAATTTATCCGGCTGTCTATTTGTCCCGGCAATAAGGGTTTGCCCGGTTACCAAAATCCGGCATGGTTCAGAAATCGAAGAAACTCGCTAGACAGTTTGTAGAGCGATTTGTAAAATCGCTCAGAAAACGATTTGCAAAATCGTTCTACAATTGGTAAAGCGGGCTTCGGGTCAAAATGAACCATGCCCAAAATCCAAAATAAGAAACGGGCAAACCCCGCAAATCTGGTCCAGCATCTTCGCTACAGCCTGGCAGCTCGGCGTGCCGTTGGTCATCTTGACCACGTTTTCTGGGGGGTGAAAGCGGCAACAAATTGGGGACGGCCGTATCTAAAAATATGCCCCGCAAAATGAGCGCAGTTGGCGTTTTGTGAGGTATACTTTCCGGTAATGGAAGCGCAGAACACCAAATGGCCCGTGGAAATTGTTCGCAGCCCCAAACGTAAAAAGACGGTAAGCGCAGAGCTAAAAAATGGTACCCTCGTGGTACGCGCTCCGGCCCGCATGAGCGATCGGCAGCTTGGACCGATCATCGAGAAGCTGCAGCAGCGGCTGCAGAAGAAGGCACAGCAGTCGCCGCAGTCGGATGCGGCGCTGGAGCTTTTGGCCCGGCAGCTCAACCAGACTTACTTCGCCAATCGGTTGAAGTGGCAGTCCATTCGCTACGTCACTAACCAGAACAAACGGTTTGGCAGCTGCACCCCTATGTTAGGCACCATTCGCATCAGCCATAGATTGGCGGCAATGCCGGAATGGGTGCTTAAATACGTGGTCGTTCACGAACTGGCTCACCTGGAAGAAGCCAACCACGGCCCCAACTTTTGGGCGTTGGTCAGGCAATACCCTCTCACCGAACGCGCCCGCGGTTATCTTATGGCCATTGGCCTGGAAGAAGACGATAACGCCTATGACTTTAAATGAGTTTCTGATCCTGATCACTCAGGTCACGTTGGTACTCATTGCTGTCCTCACCTTTGCCAACTATATCCGCCACCGGGAGCAAACCCGGCTAGATATTGCCTTGTTGTTTGGCGCCCTTGCCTACATAGTTTTTATCCAACGCCTGCTGCTGAACCCGGGCCCCAATGCTGAACTCAACCGCTGGTTGGGGCTGACCACCCAGCTGGCCCTGATCGCTCACCCGTACTTGCTGCTGCGGTTGGTGCTGGATTTCCGTCCGGTGCCTGCCGGGGTGTGGTGGTTTGCCATCATTGGGCTGGTGGTGTCTTGGGTGCTTTTAGTTTTCTTTCCATCCCTGCCCCTACCGATCACGGTGACCTTTGTAGCTTATTTTGTTTTTGTGGAACTGTATGCGGCCGTTGCCTTTGTACGCGGCGCAATGATGACGGCTGGGGTCTCGCACTGGCGCCTGACACTGGCTGCTTCCGGGTCTGGCCTGCTGGCTCTATTGGTGTTAGGGATTGGGGTGGCGCTCGTTTTTCCCTGGTCTGCGCCGCTTGTTGACACAATCAACCAGTTTGTTGGCCTTTTTGCGGTGCTGGCTTATTACGCCGGGTTTGCTCCGCCATTCTGGCTGCGCCGCTACTGGCAGCTAAGCGAGATGCAGCGCTTCTTGCGCCAAACGGTTGGCCCGTGGACTGGAGAACCGATTGCGGCCACGTTGGATCGGTTGTGCCAGATGACCATGCAGGCTGTGGGAGGCATTGCCGCCATGGTGGTTTTGTGGGATGACGAAGCCGATCATCTACTGATCCGCGCTTCGACCGATGCCGTTTCTTTACCCACGGGGCGGCGGGTAGACAGCGAGGTCGTCCGGCGCAGCTGGCAAACCAAGACGCCGCTCATGGGCCATATCCCCACAGAATTTACGGCCGAGGAGGCACCCATTGCCGTGAGCCTGGGCGCTCAGGCCACTATGGTTGTGCCTATCCTGAGCCAGGAGCGGGCCTGGGGGATTTTGCAGGTGTTCAATTGGCGCAAATCGCTGTTTCCCACCGATGATATAAATTTACTGACGCTTTTTGCGGAACAAACGGCTATTGCCTTGGGGTACGCCACGCTGGTGTCGCAGCAACAGACGCTAATCCAGAAGTTGAGCTGGCGCACGCAGCAGCTGGAGGCGGCGTACAGCGAATTGGAATCTTTTTCTTATTCGGTTTCGCACGATTTACGGGCGCCGCTGCGGCACGTTTCTGGCTACATGGAGCTGCTGCAAAAGTATTTGGCTGAATCACTCGATGAGAAGGCCAGCCGGTACATCAAGATTTCGCTGGATGAAGCCCGGCGGATGGGGATTTTGATTGATGATTTGCTGGCATTTTCCAGATTCGGCCGTACCGAAATTCATTGGACTGAGGTTGATTTTGACCATCTGGTGCGGGAAGTGGTGGCTGGTTTTGAGCCAGAGCTGAACGAGCGTCAGGTTCAGTGGCACATTCATGCCCTGCCTATGGTTTGTGTTGACCGCTCTATGTTGCGGTTGGTCTGGAGCAATTTGATCTCCAATGCCTTGAAGTTCAGTCGGGAGCGGGCGCAGACGGAAATTGAAATTGGCGTGACGTCGGGTGAAACGGCGCACACGTTTTTTGTCCGCGACAATGGGACAGGCTTTGACATGCAGTACGTTGGGCAGCTCTTTGGGGTGTTCCAGCGGCTGCACAAGGTTGCGGAGTTTGAGGGTACGGGGATTGGTCTGGCCACGGTGCGCCGGGTGGTGCAGCGGCACGGCGGACAGAGCTGGGCTGAGGGCAAAGAGGGGGAAGGCGCTACTTTCTACTTTACACTGCCCATTGCTGGTGCGGAAACGGCCGTTGCCGCCCACGCTGGCGCAAGGAGAAATGAAGATGGAGGAGTTAAGGCTGGTGGAACTCAAACGGATTTTATTGGTTGAAGATGATCCTATGGACATGGAACTGACGCTGACGGCGCTGGAAGAGAAGAACCTGGCAAATGAAGTCCTGGTGGTGCACGACGGCGAAGAGGCGCTCAACTTTCTTTACAGTCGGGCCAGTTTCCGCATGCGCGCGCCGGGCAACCCGGTGTTGATTCTGTTGGACCTGAAGCTGCCCAAGGTGGACGGGCTGGAAGTGCTGCGGCAGATCAAAAGTGACGAGACTTTGCGGACGATTCCGGTGGTGATGTTAACGTCTTCGCGTGAAGAACAGGATGTGGTGGATAGTTACAAGCTGGGCGTGAATGCGTATGTGGTCAAACCGATTGATTTTCACGATTTTCTGAGCGCGGTGAAGGAAATTGGACTATTTTGGGCGGTGATCAATGAACCGCCCCCTGTCCGGTAAAAGGATGACGTGAATGGAACGGCCGTTGCAAGTATTACACCTTGAGGACGACATCCTCGATGTGGAGCTGATCGAAGAAACCTTGAAGGCAGAAAATGTTGCCTGCGTCATCACCCACGTGGCCAACCGCGTCGGGTATGTCCAGGCTCTGGAGCAGATCGACCTTGATCTGATTCTGGCCGACTTTGCCCTGCCTGCCTTCAATGGCTTTGAAGCCCTGGCCCTGGCCCAGGAAAAATGCCCTGATACCCCGTTCATTTTTGTCTCAGGAGCGATTGGTGAAGAAAAGGCGATCGAGAGCTTAAAGCAGGGGGCAACCGATTACGTGCTGAAACACCACCTCTCCAGCCTGGCCCCAGCCATTCATCGTGCCCGGCGCGAGGTGGAAGATCGCACCGAGCGACGGCAGGCAGAGGAGCAGCTGCGTCAGTCCAAAGACCAGCTGGAAGCTATCTTGAGCGGCATTACCGAGGGCATTACCGTCCAAACGCCACAGGGAAACCTGATCTATGCCAATGAAACGGCCGCACAAATCATTGGCTACTCATCGATAGGGGCGCTGTTGGAAGCTGCCCCAGCGCAGTTTGCCCAAAAGTTTGAGCTGTTCGATGAGTGGGGCAGCCCTTTCCCTTTCGCCAATTTACCTGGTCGAAAGGCCTTGCTGGGGCAGCAGCCAGATGAAGTGCTGCTGCGTTTCCGCTACTTTGGCGGGGAGGAAGATTGCTGGTCCGTTGTTAATGCCACTCCCATTTTTGACGAACAGGGTCAGGTTCTGTTTGCCGTCAACGTCTTTCGAGATGTCACCGAACGGACCCGCCTGTTTGAGGCGGAACGAGCTGCCCGCGCCGAGGTGGACCGGCTCAATGTGGAGTTGGAACATCGTGTGGAGCAGCGCACGGCCCAGGTGCGGCGGCTGGCTTCCGAGCTTATCGGTTCGGAACAGACGGTGCGCCAGCGTATTGCCCGCACCCTGCACGATACCCTCCAGCAAACGCTGGTGGCGGCCAAAATACAGCTCCACTTTCTGCGCGACCAGGTGCAGCAGCATGATGATTTGGATGATCTAACCGAGCTGTTTGCCCAATGTCTAAACCTGACCCGGCAGCTCACCGTAGAGCTGAGCCCGCCCATTTTAGACGAAGAGGAACTGCCGGAAGTGCTGCGCTGGTTGGCCGCTCATATGCAGGAACTTTACGGCCTGCACGTCACCTACGACGTTGTTGGCCAGCCTCAACCCGTTGGTAAAGAGCTGCGCGTTTTGTTGTACCAGATTGTGCGGGAACTGCTGTTTAACGTGGTCAAACATGCCGGGGTGCAAGAAGCAGTTTTGATTCTTCAGCAAGAAGCCAAAGGGTTGACGGTCATCGTAAAAGATCACGGTCAGGGCTTCGATATGGCGGTATTGTCTGGCAAAAAGGGCACCGGCTATGGGCTGTATGGCGTGGGCGATCGTTTGCAGCTGTTCGACGGCCGTGCCGATATTCAATCGGCGCTGGGTAACGGGACGCAGATTCGCCTTTTCCTGCCCCATGCTCACACGCCCGCCCGCAGCCATTAGCGACCGGTACTATCGAAATTGTTGCACGATAAGCTTTGTTTATGGTATTCTCCCGATATCCTGGTTAGGTTATAAGAAAGCAGGCAAAAACTCCTCCCCCAAACTGGCACGAGAGAAACGCGACTGGAACAACTTAACCAGGCCAGGGTATCGCCAACACCCTCGCTTGCTTTCTGGTTTTACCCGACAAGCCATCTGTTGTTATGGGATTCACATCCTGTGACAAGCAGATGGCTTTTTTTTGTTAAGTGGTTGAGCTTCGTATGTGCCTGAAAGTCAGGTAAATCCCTGAAAAATTTAAGACTGAATTTAAGGTTAGTACCCAAAATAGACAACCGTACTTGTGACGAGCAAGAAGTAGAGAGCCTGAGGTCATTAGAGACGGTTGAACAAGCAGGAAGAATAAGCTTTCTAACGCCCTCCCCTTCATATCTATAAGCAGTTACGCAAAAAGTGGCGCAACTCGCAACTCCTTCTACTTCCTACTTTTTTTCACCCTACATCGAGAAGTTTGATTCATAGCAAGAAAGCATACGCTTCTGCTGCCACTTGCCATGAGGCGCTTTTGGCTGTGCTCACTTTGGGTGCCATCACAAGATCCGTTCATTTTAAAAACCACAAAAAGTAGGCTGCCTTGATAGGAAAAATAATCAATTTAGGAAGGGTGACCAGGAACCGGATGAGGTATCGATACTTCGATAACTTCATCTTTATTCATATTAACAAAACTGGTGGCAGCAGCGTGGCGTGGGCGCTCAAACTTCCGTTTGAACACCTTACCGCCCTGGAAAAAATCGAAATGGTGGGGAGCAAGCGGTGGGATAAATGCCTGACCTTCGCCATTATCCGTAACCCCTGGGACAAAATTGTTTCACAGTACCATTATCGTCTCAAGACAAACCAAACGGATCTCAAAGAAATCCCAATCTCGTTTAGCGAATGGATCTACCGTGCTTTTGGCGAGAAAGACCCCCTTTATTACGACTTCCCCAAAATGTTTATGCCTCAAACAGAGTGGATTGCTGATGCAGACGGCCGTATCTTGGTCGATGAAATTGTGCGTTTTGAGAATCTGGATGAGGATTTTAATCGGGTTATGCAGAAGCTGGGCAAACGCGTCACGCTGCCGC
This sequence comes from Chloroflexota bacterium, assembly GCA_963169155.1. Lineage (GTDB taxonomy): Bacteria > Chloroflexota > Anaerolineae > Promineifilales > Promineifilaceae > Leptofilum. The sequence goes on along the minus strand of CAUJGI010000642.1, from coordinate 1,418 downwards.
ATCTCAGACAATCAAAACATGATCATTACCGCGATTACTACGACACGGAAACGGCCGCTATCATTCACACCTACTTCAAAAAAGATATCGACAACTTCGGTTACACGTTTTAAACGCCGGCCGGATGAAAGGCAAAAGAGGTGGCAGCGCTCCTGCGAGTGACTGCCACCTCTTTTTTGTTGGTTATGGCTGGTTCAGGAAGCTGAAGGAATCCAGCGTTTATTTAAACTGGTAATCCCAGCCGAAGTTCACCGGATAGGCGCTGGTTCCGGCCTGTAGGGTGATTTCGTGGTACCAGGTGCCGTTGAACGGGAAGGTCCAACCGCCGGGCAGCAGCGGGGCCGCGTTTTCGGGCGCGGTGGCGTTGATGTAGACGCAGTAGGTACCGGGCGTCAGGCTGTTGAACACGTACTTGCCGCTGGCATCGGTGACGGCCGAAACCGGGACCGCGTTGTCGCTGGCGCAGCTGCCCAACCGCAGCAGCACGGTCACGCCAGAGATGTACGTCTCGTTGGGCTGGAGCATGCCGTCGCCAACGTAGCCGTTTGTGCCATCCAGGACGCAGCTGCCTTCGATCACAGAGCCATCGTGATTGGTGTTGCAGAAATCGCTCCAGACAAAGCCGCTGATCGACATGTTGGGCACGGCCGATTGCAGATTGATGTCGGTGAGCATCTGTCCGGCGCTTAGGGCGATGCTGGCTACGTCATCCAGGCCGCTATTGCCCGCCAACCCCAGGCAGAAGCTGCCGTTGAAGTTACCACTGAGGGTGTAACGGCCGTCGTTGCCCGAATTGGTAATGGCGACAGCGTCGGCCCGTACGTGGCAGGCGGTGCCTGGTGCCAGCCAGATTTCGCGGTTGGCCAGCAGCGGTTCGCCGCTGTTGTAGACGCCGTTTTCATTGGTGTCCTGGTAAACCAGCCCGGTGATGGTGCTGTTTTGCCCGCTGATCACCTGGATTTTCACCCAGAGCGGCGCGCTGCTGCTGCCCACGCCAAAGAAGCTGCCCTGCGGCGTTTGCATTTTCCAGTCGCTCTGGTAGGTGTCCAGGTTACCTGGCGCCAGCATTGTCAGGCTCAGGTCAATCGTCTGGCCGGGAGCCACGGTAGTGGGCATGGGCAGCATTTCCAGCACCGCGCCCAACGTGGGGCCAGCGGCATGAACCAGGTGGTAACGGCCGTCCCAGGTGCAGGTGCCGCTGTTTTTGATGCGCCACGTCTTTACAAAGGTGGTACCGGCCACAATCTGGCTGTCATCCGGGATGGTAACGTCGGCAATGAAGGTGGCGGCGTTGCTGCAGGCGGCGCTGGTAGCGGCCACCGTGCTTGTCGGCTGGGGGGTGCTGCTGGCGGTGGGAACGGCCGTGGCATTACTCGTTGCCGTAACCGTTACTGTGGGTTCAAGGGTGGTGGTGGCGG
>CAUJGI010000641.1 GCA_963169155.1 Chloroflexota bacterium | reverse complement strand
AATGTTGTCCATGCTGCCCGCGCGCTCCAGGTGCACCGCACCGACCAGCGTCACCACGCCCACCTTGGGGCTGGTCATGTCGCACAGCGTGGCGATTTCGCCCGTGGTGTACATGCCCATTTCCAGGACAGCTTTTTCGTCATTTTTCTGTAAATCAAACAGCGCCAGGGGCAGCCCCAGGATGCTGTTGCGGTTGCCCGGTGACTTAAAGGTGCGGTACCGGCTGGAAAGGATGGCGTGAGTCAGCTCTTTGGTGGAGGTTTTGCCCACGCTGCCGGTAATGCCAATCACTTCCACAGGAAAGCGGGCGCGCCACGCCTTGGCGGATGTTTGCAGGGCGGTTATGGTTTCTTCAACCACCAGGCAAACAGGCGTGGACGCGCTCAGCGGCAAGCTGGGTGGCAGGGCGGACCGCAAATCGATGGTTGCGTACTCACCCGGTATGGGCCGGTCAACCAGTGCCGCAATCGCTCCCTGGGCAAATGCTGCCGCGACAAAGTCGTGTCCGTCGACCTTTTCGCCCTTGTGAGCGACAAAAAGGCTGCCCGGCACGGCCTCGCGGCTGTCCATCACCACGCACGAAACCACCGGCTCAGCGCCAGTGGTCTGGTAGGTGGATAATGTTTCTAGGAAGTGTGCTAAAGTCAACATTTTGGATAGATATAATTGGGTAATTAAGTAATTGAGTAATTACCCAATTACTCAATTACTTTTAACTTATCACTTTTTACTGGTCTTGCCGCGCGGCCATCACGTCGGCTTGCAGGCGGACGCTGTCCGGCGGGACGTTCAGCATGACAACGAGTTCATCGGCTAAATCGGCAAAGGCGGGTGCGGCCGTTTGCGAACCCCAGGGTGCCGTCTTTGGCCGGTCTAACTTTACATAAACAATCAGTTCTGGATTTTCGGCGGGCAGCCAGCCGATGAAGGAACCAATCACATCATCGGGCAGGTAGATGCCGTTTTCGGCAATCTGGGCCGTGCCGGTTTTGCCAGCGATGGTATAGCCTTCAATTTGGGCTTCTAAGGTTTCGCGGGCAACGGCCGTTGTGGCCATTGCGGTCACCTGGTCGGCAATCTCTGGGCTGATGGGGCGGCTCAGGATGGTCGGCTCATGTACAAAGGTGCCACTCTCGCCGCGAATCTCCTGCACCAGGTACGGCTGCATCATCACCCCACCGTTGGCCAGGGCGGAAGCGGCCGTAATCATCTGCAGCGGCGTTACGGCAATACCCTGCCCGTAGGCGTTGGTGGCAATAAACGATTCGGTCCAGAATTCGTCGCCCGGCAGCGGCATCTGCCCGGCCGCTTCAGACATCAAGTCGATCCCTGTGGGACGGCCAAAGCCAAAACGCTGCAAATAATCGTAATACACATCTGGCCCCATCAGGGTGGCCAGGGTGGCCGCGCCCACGTTGAGCGAGCGCGCCAGCAGGGTGGTCATGTCCGTGGTGCCGGGAGCGCTGCGGTCCCAGTTGTAGGTTTGATGGCCGCCCACTTCAATCACCCCGGCATCGTAGTAGGTGGACTGCGGCGTCACCACGCCAGAATCCAGCGCGGCGGCCATAGTGATAAGCTTCATCACCGATCCCGGCTCATGCTGTTGGCTGACGGCCGGATTCAGCAGCAAGCTCGGGTCGGTTTCATAAAACTCGCCTGGCGAAAAGCAGGGTGTGCTGGCCATGGCCAGAATCGCGCCTGTTTGGGGATTCATCACAATGATGCTGCCGCTGCTTGCCCGATACTCTTGCAAGGCGCTGCGCAAATGCTCTTCTACCACGTACTGCAAGGAGCGGTCGATGGTTAAAATGAGGTCGGACCCTTCATGGGCAATGACGCTTTGCTGCGAAGTGAGGGGCGAGATGTTTATTACGGCGCTGGCGGCTTCCCCGGCCAGTTCGCGCTGGTAGTAGCCTTCTACACCGCTGCCACCGTTGCCGTCAAAATCGACGTAACCGAGGGTGTGGCACAGCATGTCATCTTGCGGGTAGAAGCGGCGCGGCAGGGGGTCGATTTGCAACCCTTCGTAGGGCAGGGCGCGTACCAGGTCGGCCACCTCGGTCGAAACGCGGCCAGACAGCATGGCAAACGATTGGTCGGACTGCAAGACGCCTAAAATTTCGTAGCGGGACTGCTGCAGGATGGGCGCAAGGGCAGTGGCCAACTCTTCCGATTCCGTGACCAGCCGGGGGGAGACGCCAATCTGGTAATCGGCCGTATTAGCCGCCAGGACCGCACCGTTGCGGTCATAGATGGTGCCGCGTTCTGGGCGGGCCACAACAAGCACTTCATCGCCCGCCCGCTCGGCCCACTCCGGCCCCTGCACCACCTGAAACGCCACAAGCCGCCCGACAATAATGAGGGCGGCGAAAATAAGGGCTGCTACGACTATCCACATGCGTCGTTTTTGGCTACTGTTCACGTGCTTCGCCTCGTATGAAGTCGCTGAACCGGCTGCGCAGGTAAAGCCAGAACGCTTCTCGAACATTTTGGACCGGTGGCGGTACGGCCGTAACCTGCGGCAATATTTCCAGCGGATCGCTCACTTCTACCTCAACCGGATAATCCGGCACAATAATGTACTCGATGTCGTCGGGGTTGGCTTCAACAAACCCTAAACGAACCGCCTCCGTTTGCAGCCGATCCAGCGCCTGGGCGGCGGCAATGTCTCGTTCTAAATCATTATTCTGCCGCTTCAGCTCCGACAGCTCGTTTTGCAAGACCTGCACCCGGCGGCCCACGGTGGCAATGCGGCTGGCCTGGCTGACGTACACGGTGCCCAGCAGGGCCGCCAAAACCAAAATAACGCCCCAGCCTAAAGCCGCCTGGGCTTCGGTGAGCGCGTTGAGTCGTTTAAGCTGATCTCTGGTTTGCCGTGCCATCATATTTTTACAGAGTCAAGGGCGAGGCAGGTGGAGATAAAATCGTCTTGTTTGGTCAGGTATTGTCCACCTGCCTCGCCCCTACTTTTCACTTTTTACTTATTACTTTTCACTTATTACTTTTCACTCGGTTACTTCTTTTCAATCACCCTCAGCCGGGCGCTGCGGCTGCGGCTGTTTTGGGCGATTTCTTCGGCCGATGCCTGAACCGCTTTGCGGGTGATGAGCCGGAACTTGGCCTGACCGCCGCAGGTGCAAATGGGCTGGTCGGGCGGGCAGGTGCACGCCTGGCTCAGCTGGCGAAAGGTTTGCTTCACAAAACGATCCTCCAGCGAATGAAAGCTGATAACGGCCAGACGGCCGTTCTGCCCCAATAACTCTAGCGCCGCCAGCACTCCGGTTTCCACCGTTTCTAATTCCCGGTTCACAGCGATGCGCAGCGCCTGGAAAACCTGGGTGGCCGGGTGAATGCGGCCCCGGCGGTGCACCGTCGCGGCAATCCTGTCGGCGAGCTGGGTGGTGGTGGCAAACGGCCGTTCCGCTACCATCATCCGGGCAATCTTGCGACTGCTCTTTTCCTCGCCGTAGCGCCAAAAAATGTTGGCCAGGGCGGCTTCATCTAAATTGTTAATCAGGTCAGCGGCCGTTTCCCCCTGGCTCGTATCAAAACGCATGTCCAGGGGACCTTCCTTCATAAAGGAAAAGCCGCGCTGCGGGTCATCGAGCTGCCGGGAAGAAAGCCCCAGGTCCAGCAAGATGCCAGCCACTTCGGTAAAGCCGTGCGCCGGGGCCAGCTGACCCATTTCGGCATAGCTGGCGTGCACGTAAGTGACCCGCTCGCCAAACGGTTCTAGCTGTTGTTTCGCAAAAGCAATTGCTTCGGCATCTTTGTCAAAGACCAAAACGCGCCCCGAGGGCGCCGATTGTTGCAGCAGTCCAGCCGTGTGACCACCAGCCCCCAGCGTGCCATCAATGTAACGGCCGTTGGCCTTGGGTGGCAGCAGCGCCAGCACTTCGTCGAAGAGAACCGGGATGTGGTTGAAAGTGTTCATGTGTTCAGGTGTTCAAGTGCTCAACTGGTGCGTGTTCACTTAAACACCTGACACCGGGTCACTTTATCACAACCTCAGATGCCCAAATCTTCCCAGCGGGCCGCGTCGCCGTCGCTTTCGATGTCGTTGCGCACGGTGTTCCACGCCTCGTTGCTCCACAGTTCCAGGTAGTTAAACATACCGGCGATCACCACATCGTTTTCGATCTTGGCAAAGTCACGCAGGTAAGGGGGCAGCAAAATGCGCCCCTGCCGGTCTGGCACCAGGTCCACCGCGCCGGAAAAGACACGCCGCCGGAAAGCCCGCACATCTTCATCGGACAACGGCCGTTGGGCAATGCGTTCGGCCAGCTCTTGCCAGCCATCCATGGGGAACAGCATCAGGTTCTGGTCAAAGCCGCGCGTCACCACTAACCCGGCAGCCAGCAGGTTGCGGAACTTGGCCGGAATGGTTACCCGGCCTTTGTCATCAATGGTGTGCGTGTATTCGCCTAAAAACATAACTGGTCAGTCTCGGTAAAATTAGAACACTTGTTCTGATTACCCCATTTTAGCATAACTTTTCTGGAATTTCATGCTAATTTGCACCACAATGCCCCACTTTTAACCACAATAGGCCACAGTATACACCAAAGGCAACATAATGTGAAGTAGGGGGCAAACTTTTAAGGTGGGCGGGAAGCGTGAAACGGGAAACGTGAGAAATCACGTTTCCCGTTTCACGTTTCAAAAAGGCTGTTTTGTGGACGTTAGTGGGGGAGTGTGGTGAGAATACGGCCGTCTTGCAGATGCACCACCTCATTG
>CAUJGI010000640.1 GCA_963169155.1 Chloroflexota bacterium | reverse complement strand
GCCTGCTGGTGTTAAACCGGGAACTTCACCTGCCGATCATCATGCAGGGCGGTGCCAATCCCTTCAACGACAATTTCACCGTGGCGGTGCCGCTGGTGCCCAATGTGCCCCAGACCCACAAGTTTGATGATTCGTTCGATTTCTTCGACGCGTTTACCTTTGTCCAAAACAGCGGCGGCATTGTCACCGTCCGGCTGAGCCAGATTCCCACTGGCAGCGACTACAACGTGACTGTATTTGACACCGCCAAAAGCGTGCGCGGCAGCGGCACCCTCGCTGGGAACCAAAGCGAGGCGGTGACGCTGTTTTTGCCCACCGGCCGCTACTACATTATGGTCGAGCGCATCTTTGGCCAGGCTGATGGCTCGAACTACCGCCTCATCGTTGAAAAATAACCAACTCAAAGGTGCGACGCACTTCCCCAACAGTTGTTGGTGACCAGCAAGTTGGTAAAAGTGCGTCGCACCTGACTCGTTACGAAAAATATGACAGAACCCATTCGCTTGCTGCACTTTGCTGATGCCCATATTGATATTGCCAATTACGGCCGTCACGATCCCCAAACCGGCCTGCCCCTGCGCGTCATGGATTTCCTGCACGCCCTGGACCAGATTGTCGACGCCGCCATCGAGGAAAAAGTAGACCTGGTCATCTTTGCCGGGGATGCTTACAAAGATCGCAATCCCCAGCCCACTTTCCAGCGCGCCTGGGGCGAACGCATGATGCGCCTGTCGCAGGCGTGCATTCCCACCGTCCTCCTGGTGGGCAACCACGACGTTTCCCCGGCGGCCGGGCGGGCCCACACCATGCACGAGTTTAGCACCCTCAGCGTGCCGTACATTCACGTGGCGGATCGATTGGCTCTGCTGACGCCGCAGCAGCTCGGGCTGCCGGTGCAGATCATCACCGTGCCCTGGCTGTCGCGCAGCTTGCTGGTGGGGCGTGAAGAAACGACCGGTAAAACTGTGGAAGAAATTTACGCTCGCATCGAAGAACTGGTCAGTCAGCGGGTGACAGAGCTGATCGAACAGGCCGATCCTGACATCCCGCTGATCCTTACCGCCCATGCCAGCGTGCAGGGTGCCCAGTACGGCAGCGAGCGCGCCGTCATGCTGGGGCACGAGCTGGTGCTCAGCGGCGGCCTGGTGAACCACAGCAAACTCGACTACGTCGCCCTGGGTCACATCCACAAGCCGCAGGTGCTGTCCGCGCAAGACAGCCATCCGCCCATCATCTACCCCGGCTCGATTGAGCGCATCGACTTTGGCGAGAAGGAGGACAAGCGTTTTGTCCTGGCCGAAGTGGGCAAGGGGCAGACCCATTGGGAGTTTCGCAAGCTCAAAACGCGCCGCTTCATCGATCCTGCGCCCATTACACCGCGCACCGAGCATTTCATGGAAGATTTGCTGAGCCAGCTGCCCGCCATCGCGGATGTGGCCGACGCCGTCTGCCGGGTGCGGCTCAGTTTCCCCCGTGACGATGAGCCGCTTCTGGATGAACAAGCTGTTCTGGCTCATTTTGCCCAGGCGTTTGAGATAAAAATCCAGAAGCATTACCTGCTCAACAAACGCGCCCGCCTGGGCGAATCAGCCGGTGTGGAAGCGATGACGCCGCTGGAACTGCTGGAAACCTACTGGGTTAGCGAGGAGCTGGACAGCGCAGAAATGGAAGTGCTGCTGGCGCTGGCGAAAGAGATTTTGGCGGAGGATGCGGAAGAGAAGGGATGACACGGTGAAATTACTGAATTACCCAATTACTCAATTACCGGTCAATCCAGGCGACCACGAGTAAAGATTAGCTATGATTCCAACAAAACTTGAGATTTCCAACTTTTTGTCTTATAGGGATACGGCCGTTCTCCAATTCGACGGTATTCATCTAGCCTGTATTTCCGGGGCCAACGGTGCAGGCAAGTCGTCCATTTTAGACAGCATCACCTGGGCGCTGTTTGGCCAGAGCCGCAGCCGCAGCGACGATGACCTGGTGAACCGGCTCTCCGCGCTTGATGAAAAAACGGCCGAAGTCCGCCTGGAGTTTGAGTTGGAAGGCACAATCTACCGCGTCACCCGCAGCAAGCGGCGCGGCAAAACCACCCAGCTGGATCTGCAAATTTCCGCCGGGGAAACCCAATGGAAAACCCTCACCGAAGGCAAGCTGCGCGACACGCAGGAGGCCATCGAGGCGCTGCTGCGCATGAATTACGACACCTTCATCAACGCCAGCTTCCTGCTGCAAGGCAAAGCCGATGAGTTCACCACCAAGTCGCCCAACCGGCGCAAGGAGATCCTGGCTGACCTGCTGGGGGTGAGCGTGTGGGAACAGTACCGCGAGCGAGCGGTGACCCGCCGCAAAGAGGAAGAAACGCAGCTGGCGCTGCTGGAGGCGCAAATTAACGAAATTGAGGAGGAACTGGGGCAGGAAGAGGCGCGGCAAACGGCCGTAACCGAAGCCCAAACCGCCCTCGAAGGCATTGCTCAACGCCTGGCCGACAAGGAGGCGCTTTTGCAGCAGCTGCGCCGGGTCGAAACGGCCGTGCAGCAGCACAAACAGCTCGTCGATACCCTGGCTACAAATCTGAACCGGGGCAAGGCGCAGCTGGAAAGTTTGCAGCGCAGCCAGGCGCAGCGGCAGCGGGAGCGGGATGGGTACACGGCCGTTCTGCAAGACGCCGCCACCATCACCGCTGCCTATGCCCAGTGGCAGGCGGTCGACGCCACCTTCCAGGGCTGGCAAGAGCGGGCCGAGCAGTTCAACCGGTTGGAGCAGAGCAAACGGCCGTACGAAGTCGCCATCGCCCAGGAAAAATCGCGCCTGACCCAGCGGCTGGCGGAA
>CAUJGI010000639.1 GCA_963169155.1 Chloroflexota bacterium | reverse complement strand
GTCCAGCGCGGCGCGGGCGGCGATGGCCCGATTGTGCGCCCCGGTGCGCGTCTCTTCGTCGCTCATTGGCATCTCGCTGACGCCGCTGGACACGGCAATGGGCACAATTTCGGCTTCAGGCCAGATGCGGGTGATGGTGTGGCGAACGGCCGTCACCTTCACCGGATTTGTCGAACCAACAGCAATTTTCATGGGGGTTTTTCAACGCAAAGGACGCAAAGATGCAGAGGGCGCAAAGAAATTCTTCAAAATTTTCTTCGCGCCTTTGCCCCTTTGCGTCAAAATTTTTCGCTATCCAATTTCTATCTTGGTAACGGTTTCAAAATCGAGGGTTTCCTGGCTGCCCAGCACCGTTTCCAGCGCCATCTGGGCAAATTCAAAAAACGCTTGCAGGTCGTCGATGCGCTCCAGATAATATTTGGCCAATTCCTGATCTTCCGCACTCAGCTGGTCATTGGCCGATTGCAGTTTTTCTACACTTTCACCCAACACTTGCAGCGCCATCTGCACCTCGCGCCGCTCGCGGCTGTCCAGCACGTTGCGAATCACCTGCCACAGGTCCGATTCGGCCCGGTAATATTTTTTGCGCTCGCCACGCATCCATACCTCGGTGGCCACGCCCCAGCGCTCCAGATCGCGCATGTTCATGCTGACGGACCCTTTGCTGATGCGCAGCGTCCCGGCCAGATCATCGAGCGAAAGCGGTTCCGGGTTTAGGAGCAGGGTGCCATACAGCCGCCCCATCACTTCGCTAAAGCCAAAAAAGCGGGCCAATCGCCCCAAACCCGCTACGGTACTGTCGTTTACGGCCGTTAAACTATTGTGCATCATCTTTCCCCTGCGTTCAGAACGTTTTGAATGTACCTGATGTTAGCAAAGTTGTGAACGTGCGTCAACAAGAGGAGGAGAGGGAAAGTGAAAAGTAAAAAGTGATAAGTAGTTCACTTTTCACTTTTTACTTTTCACTAAAAATCCCCAGAGGCCCGTGCCCGCCGCCAAGCTGCCAGCTGGCGGCACGCTGAATGGCGCGGTGGGTGAACTGCTGGGCCTGGGCGACGGCATCGGTGAGGGGGAAACCCTGCGCCAAGAAGGCACAAATTGCCGCCGAGAGCGTGTCGCCGGAGCCGTGGGTGTTGCTGGTTTGGATATGCGGCTGGCGAAAATCGGTGAATTGTTGGCCGTCAAAAAGCACATCTACCAACTCAGAACCGGCGCGGAACCCTTTGATGAGCACGTTTTTGGCACCGATTTCGTGCAGGCGCGTGGCGGCGCGGCAAAGGCTGGCATAGGAATCAATGGTGGAGGTTTGGAGGAGGACGGCCGTTTCCCCCAAATTTGGCGTCACTAAATCGGCCAGGGGCAGCAGGTAGGCCAGGTAAAGCTGGCGCACCACGTCGGGGAACATGTTTTGGCCACGGTGGTTCACCAACACAGGATCAATGACGATGTGCGCTGGCCGGTACTTTTGCAGCAGCGACGAGACGGCGATCACCAGCTCGGCCCGGCCCAGAAAGCCCGTTTTTACGGCCGTTGCTCCATAATCACCCAGCACCGCCTCCAGTTGGGCCTGGACAAAGTGGGGGGTCATCCAGGCGACCTCTTGTACGGTGCGGCTGTTTTGGGCGGTAACGGCCGTAATCACACTCATGCCGTAGCCGCCCAACACCGTCCACGTCTTCAAATCCGCCTGAATGCCCGCCGCCCCGCCGCTGTCCGAGCCGCCGATGGTGAGGAGTTTGACCGGTTCGTGTGTCATGGGAGTGAGGCGTGAAACGTGAAACGTGAGGGAAGCAGGCATCATGTTTCACGCATCACGTTTCACTTTTAACCGGTAAAAATCACTTCAATCAACGGACTGCCCGTCACCAGCTCATCCGGCGACCCAACCTGCTCGTGGTACCACGCCATGCCCGGCGCGCTCAGAATGGCGCGGCGCTCGGTGGGGTTGAGCACAAAACGAGCGCGGGCGGGCAAATCGGCCTGTACCGACTCTTTAAGATGGAAGATGAAGTGGGGGTTTTCCAGCAAATTGGCGTACCAGTCACGCGGGCCGGGTGTGCCGGTGATGTAGGTACGGCCGTTTACCTGCTTAAACCAGATTTCAATGCGCCGCGGCTTCCCGCTTTTGCGCCCCATCGTGGTAATGTCGATGGTCTCATCCGTGGCCAATGCCTGCCTGATTTTTTCATCCATGAAAACACCTTCGCTGCCTCATATCTTTTCATCACGAATGACACAAATCAGCGAATGAAACAAATGATTCGTGCTATTTGTCTATTCGTCCCATTCGTGATGGCGTCTGCCCATTACACCTGAATCTATCTTTAGCATTTTAGCATACCCGTTGCCGATTCAGGCAAGAGGGGATAGGATTCAGGTTCAACAACAGACTCTAGACCTGACAGGTGTGTTCCCGATGCAGCAGTCATTGGACGGAAACCTGCCAGGTCTTATTCGTGGAAACGGCCGTTCGGACCATCCCCACTTTAATTAGCCACAGAGAGCACAGCGGACTCAGAGAACAAATCCCTCTTTAAAATCTCTGTGCGCTCTGCGGTAAAAAATTTACAGGACAAAGCTATGTTAGTTGCCAACGATATCACCCTCTCCTTCGGGCAGCGGGTGCTTTTTAAAGACGTCAATCTCAAATTTCTGCCAGGGAACTGCTACGGCCTCATCGGGGCCAACGGTGCGGGTAAATCCACCTTCCTCAAGGTGCTGGCCGGGGAAATCGAGCCAAACAAAGGGGATGTGCTGACCGACCCCAACGAACGCATCGCCGTTTTGCAGCAGGACCAGTTTGCCTTCGATGACTACACAGTAATGGAAACAGTCATCATGGGGCACAAGCAGCTGTATCAAATACAGCAAGCGCGTGACGCCATCTATGCCAAGCCCGACTTCTCCGAAGAGGATGGTATTGCCGCCGCCGATCTGGAAGCGACCTTTGCCGAGCTCAACGGCTACGAAGCGGAATCGGAAGCGGCAACGCTGCTCAAGGGGCTGGGCATCGAAGAATCGCTGCTGGATCGCCACATGCACGAGCTGGAAGGCACGCAAAAAGTGCGCGTGCTGCTGGCCCAGGCAATGTTTGGCAACCCCGACATCTTGCTGTTGGACGAACCAACCAACCAGCTAGACCTGGACACCATTCGCTGGCTGGAGGATTTTTTGTTCCGCTTCAATAACATCGTCATCGTTGTGTCGCATGACCGGCACTTTCTCAACAACGTCTGCACCCACATCGCCGACATCGACTTTGGCAAGATTCAGCTGTACGTGGGCAACTACGAATTCTGGTATGAGTCCAGCCAGCTGGCGATGGATCAGCGCAAAAACGAGAAGAAAAAGCGCGAAGACAAAATCAAGGAGTTGGAGGAGTTTGTGCGCCGCTTTAGCGCCAACGTGTCCAAGGCGCGCCAGGCCACTTCGCGCAAAAAGCTCATCGACAAGCTGACGGTAGATGAACTGCCAACCAGCATCCGGCGCTTTCCTTTTGTGGGATTTGAGCCGGAACGGCCGTGTGGCAAGGTCGTCCTGCGCGTGCAAAATCTCAGCAAAACCGTGGATGGCCAACCTGCCCTCAGCAACCTTAACCTGGAAGTGAACCAGGGGGACAAAATCGCCTTCATCGGCGACAACGACCTGGTAAAAACGACCCTGTTCGACATTTTGGCAGGCGAATTGGAACCGGATTACGGCCGTTACGAGTGGGGCACCACCATCACCATGTCCTACTTCCCCAAGGAAAACAGCGCCTACTTCGACACCGACCTGAACCTGGTCGAATGGCTGCGCCAGTACGCCACCGTGGACGACAGCGAAACATTCCTGCGCGGCTTTTTGGGGCGGATGCTCTTCTCAGGCGAGGAGGCGCTGAAAAACACGCGGGTGCTCTCCGGTGGTGAAAAGGTGCGCTGCATGTTGTCGCGCATGATGCTCAGCGGGGCCAACGCGCTGATGCTGGACGAGCCCACCAACCACCTGGACCTGGAAGCGATCACCGCGCTGAACAAGGGGCTGATCAAATTCCCCGAGGTGGTGCTGTTTGCCTCGCACGACTACGAGTTTGTCAACACCATTGCCAACCGCATTGTGGAAATCACCCCCGGCGGCACCATCGACCGGATGATGAACCTGGAAGCGTACCTGGCCGATCCCACCATCACCGCCCTGCGCCGCGAGATGTACCACGGCGAACACGCCCTGACACTGTAAGAATTTATCCACAGATTGCACAGATTACGCAGATTTTCTTCATTCTCTGTGTAACTCTGTGTAATCTCCGTGCAACTCTGTGTTCCGCTTTTAAAAAGGAGTTTTCATATGAAAATTGGCATTATTGGTACAGGCAATGTAGGCAGCGCCCTGGGCAAAGGCTGGGCTGGTCAGGGGCACGAGGTTGTTTTTGGCACGCGGCAGCCGGAGAGCGAGAAGGTGCAAACGCTGCTAGCGGAGATGGGTCAGGGGGTTACGGCCGTTTCCATCCCCAGCGCCATCGAACAAGCCGACATCATCGTCCTGGCCACCCTCTGGAACGCCGTCTCAGACGTGGCTCACGCCGTGAACAATTGGCAGGGCAAGATCGTTATCGATGCCACCAACCCGATCGCCCCGGGTTTTCAGCTGGCCGTGGGGCATACCACCTCTGCTGCCGAGCAGCTGGCCACCTTTTTGCCCGGGGCCAGCGTGGTCAAAGCGTTTAACAGCACCGGTGCGGAAAACATGGTCGATCCGCGCTACAACGGTGAACCCACCACCATGTTCATCTGCGGCGATGATGCGGACGCCAAAGCCACCGTCACCGAGCTGGCCGAAGCGCTCGGCTTTGACGTGGCCGACGTGGGCAACCTGGAGGCCGCCCGCTTTATCGAGCCATTGGCCATGGTCTGGATCAATCTGGCGTTCAAGCAAGGATTAGGGCGCAACATCGCCTTCAAACTCGTCCGCCGCTAACGTCTTGAAGTTGTCATACCCGCGAAGCGCCTGCCCCCGCGGAAGCGTGGGGCGGGTATCCATCCTGTGTACAAAAGTGGATTCCCGCATTCGCGGGAATGACACCCAGGACTCTATTTTTACAGCAATTTTATCGCTTCTGGCAGCCAATCGGCGATTTCGCTGGCGAGCAGGCCAAACTTTCGCCCACTGCGTTCGCCAGCCAGGCCGTGCAGCGCACCGCCCAGGCGGGCCGCGTCGTACGGCGACAATCCCTGCCCCAGCAGCGTGGCGATGACGCCGCTCAGCACATCGCCGCTGCCCCCGACAGCCAGCACCGGGCTGGCAAAGGGCAGCAGCGTGGCCCGGCCATCCGGTGCCGCCACCACCGTGTACGCTCCCTTAAACAATACAACTTGGTTCCATTTTGACGCTTGAGCCACGGCGGTCTCGATCCGATCCTTCGCTAACAGTTCTGCCAGAGAAATGCCCATCAGCCGGGCCATCTCTGCCGGGTGCGGCGTGAGGACGCAGCGGGCGGGCAGCCGCTGCCACCATCTGTCCAGCCGCGCCAGGGCGTTCAGGCCATCGGCATCGATCAGCGTGGGCAGGTCCGGCGCGGTGCCGTCGGCGGGGAAGAGGGTGGTGATGAAGTCATCGGCGTCGCCCAGGCCGGGGCCAACGAGCAGGGCGTCGTAGCTGCTGGCGGTTTGGCGGATGGTGTGGGCGGATACGGCCGTTAACCACCCTTCATTGCTGCGGCCGGTGTCCTCACCGTGCCGCCTATCAGTCATATCCAGATATGTCGCCTCCGGCAGCGCAATCGAAATGCCCAGCCGCAGCGCCGTCGGCACGGCCAGCGTGACCAGCCCAGCCCCGGCGCGGAACGCCCCCCGGGCCGCCAGCAGCGGTGCCCCGCGATATTTTTCGCAGCCCGCGGCGATGAGCAGCTTGCCAAACGTGCCCTTGTGCCCATCCTTGGGCCGCGCGGGCAGCAGGTCGCGAGCCAGTTCCAGCGTAGCCACTTCAACAGGCACGTCCTCTACCATTTCCGGCGTGATGCCAATGTCTGCCACGACCAGTTCGCCAACGGACGTTGCCCCCGGAAAGACAAAATGCCCCCGCTTCGGCCCGGCAAAGGTCACGGTGAGGTCAGCGGGCAGCGCGACGGGATCGAGTTCACCGGTGTCGCAGTTGAGTCCGCTCGGGCAGTCTACAGCGACGGTAAGAGGTGACGGGGTAGGTGACAAATTCTCCCTGTCTCCTTCTCTCCGTGTCTCCTTGTCAGAAAAATCAGTCAAGTTTGTGAGTGCAGAACGCGCCGCCGCTACCAGCTCCGCGCGGCGTTCGGCCAGGCCTGTGGCCGTTTGCTGCAACAGCTTGGCCAGGTCGCCAGTGATGGGGCGGGTGACGCCGGTGCCCAGCAGGGCGTCGATGAGGATGTCGGTGAGGCGCAGGCGGGTGCGCAGGACGCGGAAGCGTTGGTCGAAGCTGGCGTCGACGGCAAAGAGGCCCATCTGCTGGATTTTGGCGTAGTTTTCGTCGGTGGCGGGGTCGCGCGGCTTGAAGAGATAGAAGGCAACATCAGCCCCGGCTTCGGCCAAATAGCGCCCGGCGACGAGGCCATCGCCGCCGTTGTTGCCGGGGCCAACCAGCACCAGGACGCTGGCCTCTTGCACCGGCCAGCGGGCGATGATCGCTTGGGCCAGGCCGCGCCCGGCGGTTTCCATCATCTGGGCGTAGGTGTTGCCCTGGGAATCGGCCGTTTTTTCGGCGGCCACCATTTGGGAGACGGTAAATAATTTCATAGTTTAAAAAAGGTGCGACGCACTTTTCCAGAGGGTTGTTTGTGGACATCGCCGCAACACAAGTGCGTCGCACCTGCGAATTACGACGGCCGTTTCAACAACCCTTGCTGCCAGTACCATTCTAACGTTTGGCGGGCACCTTCCGCAAACGGGGTGGGCTGAAAGCCGAGTTCATCGGCCGCTTTTTGGTAGGTGACGTGCCAATCCTGGAAGACGTAGGGGGCCATGTTGATGGGGTAAAACGGCTCGCGGCCGGTGACTTTGGAGAGGGCGGTCCAGCTGCGGGCCAGCAGCAGCACCATCCAGGTGGGGAAGTTAAGCCGCCAGTGGCCAATGTCGGCCAGGTTGTTGACGATGGCGTTGACCCGGTTGTGCTCCAGCGACTCGCCGCAGATGTTATAGATTTGGCCAAAACGGCCGTTCCGCAGCGCCAGCTCCACCCCCTGCACCACATCGGGCACAAAGACGGGGAAGGTGATGTGACGGCCGTTGTCTACCTTGATGCGCCACCCTTTGAGCGGTTCTTCAAAAAAGAGGCGGTTGAAGGCGTAGCGCCCCCACGGGCCGTAAAACGCACCGGGGCGCAGCACAATGGCGGGCAGGCCGTCGTTGGCGTGGGCGGCCAGAACACGGGTTTCGGCTTCCAGCTTGCTTTGTTGGTACGGCTCCAGCGGATTGCAGCACGTGGTTTCGTCGATGGGCCGATTTGTCGGGGGTTTCCCGACCACGGCGATGGTGGAGATGTAGATGAAGCGCTGGATGGGGTGATGACGCACGGCCTGGAGTACGGCCGTTGTCCCCGCTACATTGGTTTGCCAAAACTCATCCCGCTCCCCCCAAAAGCGAAACAGCCCGGCGGCATGAATAACCTGGTCGCAGCCCGCGCACGCCTGGGTGAGGGCCGCCACATCGCTGATGTCCTC
>CAUJGI010000638.1 GCA_963169155.1 Chloroflexota bacterium | reverse complement strand
GACAGCAGCGTAGATGATGGATTTCAGATTACGGCGCCGGTGGGCAGTTTTGTAGACGGCCGTTCCCCCATCGGCGTGTATGACATGGCAGGCAACATCATGGAGTGGGTCAGCGATTGGTACGACAGCCGCTACTACCGGGAAGCCACCGACAGCAATCCGCTGGGGCCAGTCGATGGAGAATTCAAAGCGATTCGCGGCGGTTCCTGGCTTTCCGCTGAAGAGGATCTGGGCGTGGTGGCCCGCAACTCCTTCGACCCCACCGTGCGCCGCGACAACCTCGGCTTCCGCTGCGCCCTGACACCACCTTAGGTTGGTAATCGGTGAACGGTGAACGGTAATCGGTGAACGGTAATCGGGACTTTTAACCGATTACGGATTACCGATTACGGATAACGGATTACCGATCAGCGCGCAGATCGATGGGCAGGTCCACGGTGAACTGCGCGCCGCGTTGAGGCCGGTTTTCGACGCGGATGGTGCCGCGATGGGCAGCCACGATGCCCTTCACCGCTGCCAGCCCCACCCCAGAGCCTTTGCTGGACGATCCTTCTTGAATCCCCCGGAAAAATTTGTCAAACACGTGCGGTAAATCTTGCTCAGGGATGCCCGACCCCTCATCGGCTACGCGAATCGTGAGCCTGTTGTCGCCGTAAACGGTGGTGACGGTGACCTCGGTAAAGTCGGGTGAATATTTGATGGCGTTATCCACCAAATTGAGCAGCATGTGGTACAGGCGCAGGGTGTCGCCGTTGATTTTATAGGGGGTGCCTTCGGCAACGGCCGTTACCTGAATCGCCTTCGGCAGCGCCGCCCCTTCTGTATCGCGCAGCACCTGAGCCACTGTGTCTTGCAAATCGACCGTTTCTTGCCCTATGCGAAGCGCTTCCTCGTCGGCTACCGTGTCTAGCAGTTGGGTGATCATGTCCAGCATCCGGTCGGCGGCGACGTTGATTTCGTCCAGGAACCGTTTGCCCTTTTCGCCCAGCGTTTCGGTGCGCTCCAGCAAATTGGCATAACCGGTCACGGCCATAAGCGGGTTTTTCAGATCGTGTGACAGCATGTGCATAAATTCGGAGCGATCTTTCTCCAGCTTCTTGACGTAGGTGATGTCTTGCATCATGACAATCGTGCCCACGTCGGGTACGTGCTCGGTGGTAGAGAGGTACGTCTCCTCACCAATCTGCACCTCGATGGTGCGCCCCACGCTGCTGCTGACCGCGCCAAAAAATTGGGACATATTGTTGTTGAGCAGCCGCTGCGCCGCCCGGTTCGAGACAAGGACGTTGCCCAAATCATCCAAAATGGTGAGCGGTTCGGAAAGGGTATTGCCCATGGCCAGGATGGCACCGCGCTGGCGCTCGGTGTTGGCATAGAGGCGGGCATTTTCAACGGCCGTCGCCACCGGATTGGCAAACGCGCGCAGCAGGGCCGCATCTTCCTCACTAAAAATGGTGTCGGGACGGTTGTGCAGCACCAACACACCCACCACTTCGCTTTTTACCTTCAGCGGCACGGCCGCCAGGGGCACCGGCTCGTGGGAGACCAGCATGTCCAGCTCTTCGTCGTAGTCGGGATGGCTGGTGATGTTGTTGGTGATGATGGCCTCACCGGTGGCCACCACACGCCCCAGGATGCCATGGCGTATGGGGTATTCGGGCAGAGGGGCGGTGTCGCTGAACGGCCGTAACACCGGCTGGGTTTCGTCGCGCAGGTAAAGGTGCACATCAACAACCGGCATGTGCCGCCGCACTTCCTGCACCAGCACCCGGTACACCTCGTTGATGTTCAGCGAAGCCGACACGGTACGCGTCAGCTCGTTCAGGGCGGCCAGTTCACGCACGCGCAGGTTCAAAGCCTGGTCCGTGTCTCGGTAGAGGCGGGCGTTTTGGATGGCGATGGCTGCGTAGTCGGCAATCGCGCCCAGCAGCCGCTCGTCGTGGTCGTCAAACGATTTGCCCGGCTCGCGATGGGCGGAGGCGAGCACGCCAAAGGTGACGCCGCCCAGGGAGATGGGCACGTAGGCCAGCGCCTGCACCAGGTATCCCGTCATCACTTGCTGGGCGGCCTGGCCCGGCTGAGAGCTGATACGAATGGCTTTGCCCGTTTTGATGACCCGCCCGGCGGGAGTGTCTTCGTTGATGGGCATGCGGGTACGGCGCAGATTGGCGTCGTCGATGCCCCGGCGGGCCTCCAGGAACAGCTCGCCGGTGGCTTCATCGACCAGCCAGATGGAGGTCTCCCCGGCGGCGGTGAGGCTCATGGCGGTGGCGACCACCTGGTTGAGCACTTCGTCCAGGTTCAGCTGGGAGGTGATCGCCTTGCCAATTTGGGCCAGGGCGTCAACCAGGTCAATTCTTTGTTTGAGGGGAGCGGTTTGCAGATACGGCCGTCTGACAATGTTAATCGTCAGCTGCAAGTTGCCCAGGCTGAGGATGTCACCATCGGCCAGGGAGTAGGGGGTGTTGATGCCAATGGGACGGCCGTTGCGCCGGGTGCCGTTGGTGCTGCCCAGATCAATCACAAACAGGTTGGATGAGGTAGGGCGCAGCGCCACGTGCCGCCGCGACACGCCCATTGTTTCCGCCCCGTACGGGGTCAGATCGATGAGATCACTTTCATTCTTACCCCGACCCAGATGAATCTCGTCGTTGATCTCCAGGCCAAACTGCTGATCTTTGTTGGCCGTTGACAAAAAACGCACCCGCCAGACTGGCATGGCATGCTCATCGGCGGTGGCCAAAGGGACCGGACGATAATCCAGGTCATCGATCATGAAACGGTCAATTGTCTGAGAGGATAGCAGTTCAGTTTGTTTAATCTTCAATTGTTGCGACATAGATCTTTACGAGGTACCGAGCAAACCGGCTAAGCCAATAAACAGGGCAATCCTGGCGATTTGCTCCGGGAATTGGCAGACTCTCAATACAACGTCGTCTACCGCCTTTTCCCTATGGCAACCTTTTCCTTCTTTGGCTACCTCTTTCGGGAAAAACCCACACGAGTAGCATTCATTACCATGACAAACGAATCTAACAATGCTCGTTAAGATGATAGCGTGACCAGAGATTTTATGCCATTTCATTCCCTGGGGCGCTTAAACGGCATGAAAAGTGAACGAAGCCAGCGTTCAAGTTGAGATTCGGTAGAGCATCCAACCATTTAGTTGCCAGAAATGGGTTTCGGTCACAGATTGATGAGGCAGTGGCTCGCCCTCAAGCATTCTCAGATGTATGCACCATAGTGGCTACACATCTGAGAATGCAACCTCTTCTTCCCATTCAGCATCATAGCCGGGCAACCTTGCAAACTATGTGAAAGGGTTGGTTTAGCGGTTGGTCTGTACGAGGAAGGCCAGTTCGGTGGCAAATTCGAAGCGCTGCACCT
>CAUJGI010000637.1 GCA_963169155.1 Chloroflexota bacterium | reverse complement strand
GCCTGGCCGCGAAAGCGGTAACGGTGTCCCGAGGGATGACGGCTGCCCGCCGTGACAACCTGCCGCCCTTCACCCAACGTTTCAATAAACTTGAACAGCCGTTTACGGCCGTTCCCCAACGAGTTTGCCTCACCATATCTGCCAGCCAGCGTGCAGCCTGGATACGCTTCCTCCGTGAAGAAGTAGACGTGATACCCTCGCCCGCTGGTGACAACCGTCAGCGGCTCATGAATCAGGCGGACGGCCCACCGCAGCCAATCGGGGAAGATGCGGTTGGCTTCTTCATCGAAATCGAACACCAGCAACGCCCAGTCATCCTGCTGCCAGCCGCAGCGAATGCCGATGTTATTTCGCACAGGCCAGCAGGCTACCTCTTCGCGGGTGTAAACGGCCGTTTGCCACCCTTTCAGTAACGGCCGTTTCAAATCGTCCCCCTCGCGACCCAACAGGACAGGGTGCAGGCCTAGCTCAATGAGGCGCAAAGCTTTCAAGTTAACCAGGGACATTTTTCAAAACCTCTTCATTCAAGAAGATTTTTGCCAATTCCTCAATCGTCTTTGGCCCAATGCCTCGACCCATTGGATAGAGCGTTTCAGACCAGTTACTGCCATGCCAGGTCGGACCGGGTCTAAAGGCATCATGTTCAACAGAATTGGCCAACCGGTTGAGAAACTCTGAAAGAGGCAAACGTCTTATTTCCGACCGGGCCAGGATGCTGAATGTTTTCCCAGACACCACACCACGATATCCGGCTAATATGTCTCCCAGATATCTCCCTCCGCTTGATAGATCGATAAAAGGGATAATCTGCCTTTGCACACCGACTTGCAGACAAACATGGTAGCCATTGAAGTTTGGCTTTAGCTCCAGCTGTCCCAATGGTTTATGATCAAAATCTGTGACGCACACAGAAATTCCTTCCTCCTGGGAAGCAGTAATTTGGATAAAGATGGGCAAACCGTCACAGTCAACCATTTCTTGCATGAATTCCATTCTGCTTTCTCCTATGGATTCGGCCCTGGCCCAGCCCACTGCGCCGGGTCAATCAGGTTGCCGTTCTGATACACAATCCAGTGCAGATGGCTGCCAGTGCTGCAACCGGTGGAGCCCATCTCGGCCACCAGCTGCCCGGCGCTTACGGGGCCAGTGGTCAGCAGGAAGCCGCTCAGGTGGCCAAAATAGTGCAAGGTGCTGCCCCCGCTAATCCGCTGGTAGTTGCCCAATCCTTCATGGGGCGGCTGCGAACCAGGAATGTTGGAACAGTCCGGGCCGGTGCTGTTGGGGCCAGCAAAAACCAGCGTACCGTCTATTGGTGACCAGATGGGTGTGCCCTGGGCATTGGCAATATCGACCCCGTTGTGGAACCATTGCCGCTCTGGCGGGCAGCCGAAGCCAGTGCCGTCGATGCCGGTGTACAGCTCGTGGCAGCCAAAGCCGCGTGTGATGAAACCCGTGGTGGGCCAGAGACCAGTGCCGCTGCCCGGATCGCCGCCGCTGGCAAACGTACCGTCATCGTCCAGAACAATTGGAGTTGGTGGTGGCGGCTGGAAGGCATCCATAAACGGGCCCAGCGGGTCGTCGGCCAGGTAGAACCAGACGGGCAGGCCCCCTTCAATGGGCCGGTTCCAGTCAGTGATGAGCCCCACTTCGGTTACCTCGCCATCGGGCACGACGAAGCCCAGCACAATTTCCCGCGCACTGTCGGGCGGAATGGGGGTCAACTGCTGCGTGGTGTAGGCGGGCAAATTGCGGGCCAGGAGCGGCTCGTTTTGCGGCACCCAGCGTCCTGTTAACATCTCTTCGACCTGCTGCACGCGGCGGATAAAGAACACGTCGGCAACGGGGACGATGACCTCTTCGCTGCCGTAGTTGGTGACGCGCACGGTTAGAAAATGATAGGTGGCTGCCTCGTTGTTGGGACTGGGCTGCGTTTCATGGCCGATGAGACGGAACACAAGGCCGTTGGGACCGCCGATGTAGACGTCACTGTTCATATAGAAAGAGCCGAGGCGGTAATAGGCGGTATCCAGCGGTTCCGGCGTCGAGAAGCCAATGATGGGCAAACCGGGCGTGGTGGTCACCGGCGGGCTGCCATCGGGCGTGGTGGTCACAACAACGGGCGTGGTAGTGCCCAGCAGCACGGTAACGGTCGGCAGGGGCTGCCCGGTGGCCGCCGCCCAGTAGGCGGGACCAGTCAGCGGGGCCGGGTTCGCTATGAAGCCGATGACGCCACAGCCTAAAGTGGCCAGGAGAAATAGGCTGCCCAGCAGGGCGCGGCGGGTCCAGGCGTGATTCTTCATCGCGGTCATCTCACTCGCTCCCACCGATGGCCAGTGGCAGAAATAGCTGACGACGGACGTAGAGATAATGGGTAGACCAGGCGTAGGCCAGCGCCGGATCCGGGGAACTGCTGGTAGCAACGGCCGTACTCACAATCGTCTCTGGCACAGGCGCGGTGACCACGGCTGCATAGCTGAATGTTTGCTGGTAGTCGTTATCTGCGCCAAACAGAAACGGCCGTAAATGCAAAGTGGTGCCAGCAGCGGGAGGATACCCTTGCGGCGGTCGGGCATCGCCACAGCAGGGGGCATAAGCGTAGGTGGCGCCGCGACTGCCCAGCTTGTCGGCAATGCCAATGGTATAGCCCTGGGCCACCAGCTGGGCGGGGTCTGAAATGTTGTCGTAGATGAAAAACACGTGGCCGGCCAGAGCCTGTGCTGAGCCTGCCGAAACTTGTGCTGAGCTTGTCGAAGCATCGCCGTTGAGCAGCAGCGCGATGGCGTGGCGAGCGGTGAGGTCTGGGTTGTTTGTATGAGGGACATCGTGCCATTGGGCGTAGAAGACATCATGTCCTTCGATGAGTCCGCTGATGATGGCCGCGTGGAAACGGCCGTTTTGCGCCTCAGCATTACCCATATTTGTATCGCGCCACAACCCGGCCAGGACAAAGCCCGGCGTCGCTGCATCCGGCAGCCATTGGTTGTGGTTGTATGGGCTGGAAACGGCCACTTCGGCTAGCGCAACTTCGTTGAGCCGCTCAGTGCTGGCGGTATCAGGCGCAAGAATCAGACCATTCGAGGAGACCGTTAGCTGACTCAGCAGTTCGCCGTACAGATTGGTGGTGTACCCATTGACGCCCAGATTGAAAGTCACGCTGACGTCGTCGCAGGATTCGCCATTGGCAATGAAATCGTCGCACAGATTGACTGCGCCAAAATCGGCCAGGTCCAGGTAAGGCAGCGCCAGGCTGTGGGTTGGCTCGATGATGTAATCCAAATTACCGGGAGCCAGTTCGCCCTGCCAGCTTAGGGTGCGGGAATTGGCCTCGTAAACCAGCTCATTAGCCTGCGCTGAGCTTGACGAAGCGTTGGCATCTGGGAGATAGGTTAACCCAGCGGGCAAGGTCTCTGTGAGTTGGTAAGTGCGGGTAATGCTTTCGTAGTTATTGAGGCTAATCTCATAATGCGCCGTGCCGCCCGGTGACAGGAATGTCGGCCCCGTTTTGCGAATGACGGCATACGGATTGTTGGGGTCACTCCCCCCACCCCGAGTTAATGGTGAACTATGAATCGTTAATTGTGAACGGTTAACGGTATCATCGGTTGGCAGCGCTGCTGGTTGATAATCGTCGGCCTGGATGTCAATGACGGGAATGGTTTCGGTATATCGTTGACCGGGGCCGACAATAGTCAAGCTGTCCAAATCTAGCTGTTCTTGGGCTTGTGCAGCCAGAGCAGCGGTCAACAGCAGCAGGAAAAGAATAAGGTTGCGAATGAGTGTTTGTATTTTCATGAGCGTTCCTTAACGCAGCACGGCGCAGGTGGCGTACACGTCTTTGTTCTCGTTGTCAGTTTGCAGGGCGTCCCACACCAGGACGGCCCGATTGGGGTTGAACGGGTCTGGAGCGGCCAGCAGGTTATAGCTGGGGCGCACGACGTTGCGTTCCAGCAGCGGAATGCCGGGTGTATCCAGGCAGTTGGTGGTGCCAATTTCACACTGGGTTTGATACGGCCGTCCAAAGCGCAAAAAAGCAGTGTCCGGGGGCGGATCACCCACTTCATAGATGTAG
>CAUJGI010000636.1 GCA_963169155.1 Chloroflexota bacterium | reverse complement strand
GGACTTAAGCGCGGCGAGGCGTAAAAGCTGTGGCCAGCAGCCAGCACTGTGCCCACTTCGTTATGGCTGTCCAAATTCAGGCTCACCAGGCTGTTGGCTGCCTCCTGGCCGGGTGTTGAGTGGTCTTCGCGAATGCAGAAGAGGCGGCCACGGCGGGCATCCACAAAGCCATCGGCAAAACGCAGCCGTTCGTTGGCGGTGAGCGGTTCGGGTTCGCTGTAGGGATACTGCACGTAGAGCCGTTGGTCAATAAAGTTGGTGAAGTAGACGGCGTCATCATGCACGGCGTAAGCGCCGCCGCCGTATTCATGCACCCGGCTGCGCACGTTAAACCCGGCGGCGGAAAGCTCTTCCAGGCCACTTTCCGGCGTCCATTTTACCAGAGCATTACGGCCGTTTTCCGACGGCCGTCCTTCTGTCCAATAGACTGCGCTGCCATCTATCTTTAATTGGCTCAGGCCAATGGAGCCAACCACAATCAAATCTGAGGTAATCGGTGATTTCCAGGCACCATAAGGTGCCACTTTCTGTCCAGTCATGGCGCAAATAATAAACCGCAATCAGCAATTCGCCAACGACAAAAAGTTGTGCAGCTCTCTTTGTGGGGAGTGCTGGCCGTTTTGCGCTGTAGTCCCGGGCGGAGTTGGCTATAATCGGGTTATGATGTTAGACACCAACTCCCCCCTTTTTTGGCAGGAAAGCTATCGCAACGGCCGTATCCCCTGGGACCTCGGCGAACCCACGCCAACCTTTGCCCGGCTGGCGGCCAGCGGCCACTATCCGCCGGGTGAAATGATTGTGCTGGGGGCTGGTTATGGCCACGATGCCCGCCTGTTTGCTCGGCATGGTTTTGTGGTAACGGCCGTTGACTTTGCGCCCCAGGCCGCGGCCGCGATGCGCCAATTAAACCACACGGACTACCCGATCGAGATTGTGGAACAGGATATTTTTGCGCTGGACGAAGGGTGGAGCGGCCGTTTTGACTACCTGCTCGAATACACCTGCTTCTGCGCCATCGATCCGGCGCGGCGCAGCGAGTACGCCGCCCTGGCGGCACGCCTGCTCAAGCCCGGTGGACTGTATATCGCGCTGGCATTCCCCATAGGTCGGCGTCCCGGTGGCCCACCCTTTGTGGTGCAGCCAGACGCCGTGGTTGAACTGCTAACTGAACACGGGTTCACTTTGCAGTACCGCGAGTTTCCCCACGATTCTGTCCCTTCCCGTCAGAAAATCGAAGAGCTAATTATCCTGCGACGCTAAATATTCACCTGACAAAGCTGATTGACAAGCGGGCCGTTCGTTTTGTATACTACGTTTAGTTTGTACTAAACGTTATAATTAAACAGGACGGTGTATATGAACCAGGAGCTACAGCAAGCCCAGCAGACGTTTATCCAGGGAATGATTCGTATCAGTCATTTTTGGGGATTTCCCAAAGCAATGGGGGCCATTTATGGCGCCATTTATCTGGCCCCTGCGCCGCTCACTCTTGACGAAATTGTGCAGCAGGTTAGCGTGACAAAAGGCGCGGTGAGTACCAACGTGCGTACGCTGGAGCGCCTGGGGATGGTCCATAAGCAGCTTCAATTGGGCGATCGCAAGGATTATTACATTCCCGAGACCGATTTCTGGAAGATTATCCGCACGGTTTTGCGTGAACGCGAAAAGCAGGAGTTTGACGTGGCCCTGCGCACGGTGGATGAAAGTCTGGCCATCGTCAACAGCCAGGGCGCCGCGGCTGACCCCGAAGACGCTGCCCTGGCCCGGCTGTACCAGGAGCGGATGGAGAAGATGAAATCATTCTTCAATATGCTGGATAACATTGTTGCTACGCTGTTGGCTCTGGATGAACTGCGTTTGAACACTGTACAGCGCCTGTTTGGTAAAACAACCAATAAGGAGTCATAGAGATGTCTACACCACAAAAACACGCCGTTACTGGAGCCTTTGGCTATTCGGGCAAGTACATTGCTCAACGGCTTTTGCGTCAGGGGCACGAGGTCATAACCCTCACCAATTCACCCCAGCGGAACAATCCTTTTGGCAGCCGGGTAACCGCCTATCCCTTCAATTTTGACAACCCACAGCTGCTGGCGGAAAGTTTGCGCGGCGTAAAGGTGCTTTACAACACGTACTGGGTGCGGTTTAACCATGATACATTTCAGCACGCTTCGGCCGTGGCCAATACGCTAGCGCTGTTTCAGGCGGCCAAAGCGGCGGGCGTGGAGCGGGTTGTGCATATCAGCATTACCAATCCGTCGCTTACTTCCCCCCTGGAATATTTCCGGGGCAAAGCTGAGCTGGAAGAGGCGTTGCTTGCCTCTGGTTTGTCATACGCCATCTTGCGGCCTACGGTTTTGTTTGGCAAGGAAGACATTTTGATCAACAACATAGCCTGGATGGTGCGCAAATTCCCGGTGTTTGGCGTATTTGGCGATGGGCAGTACCGTTTGCAGCCAATTTACGTGGATGACCTGGCCGCGCTGGCGGAGGCGGAGGGCGCTAACCGAGAGAATCGGATTGTTAATGCCATTGGCCCGGAAACGTTTACTTACCGCGAGCTGGTGGCCATGATTGGTGCGGTGATTGGCAAAAAACGGCCGATTCTCACCATTCCCCCTTTCTTAGGCTATTGGCTGGGCCGCGCTGTTAGTCTGCTGGTAGATGATGTGGTTGTTACCCGAGAAGAAATTGAGGGCCTGATGGATGGATTGTTGTATGTGGACACGCCGCCAACAGGAACAACCTCACTCAGTGCCTGGGCGCGTAAACATGCCGCCACGTTGGGCAAAGCTTATACCAGTGAACTGGCGCGGCGGCGGGATCGCACGGCCGTTTACGCCTCAAACTAAACGTGAGGAACCTCAAGGTGAGAGGGTGATGGGGGCCAGAAAAATGGCGTCTGTGCCGTCGGGCTGCTGCAGGCGGCTGGCGTTGGGCAGGTAAAGGCCGGTGACCAGGCGGTAGCGCCCCGGCGGCAGGTCGGCGGGCAGGGTCAGGCGGTGTGGATCGGTGATAAATTCGCCGGGGAGCCAGCCGGTGGTGGGGCGTGCCCAGCTGGCGGGCAGTCCATCAGATTGGGCAACGAGACGGCCGTCTTCTGCCAGCAAATGCACAAATACCCGGTAGCTTTCGCTCATTTCCGTCACGCCCTGCCACACCAGGGCCAGTTCTACTGTATCCCCTGCCGCCACGGTGGTGTCGGCCAGGCTAAAACCCACCAGGGTGGCCTGCTCACTGAGGGTGGCGTCAACGGCCGTTGCCATCTCAGGCCGGGTGAGCGTGCGGACGGGCGCGGTGATGGTCAGTTCGCCCCATCGGGCCATTTGCCCTCCGGGGAAGGTGAGCTGCCATTGGTAACGGCCGTCGGCCAGGGTTACCGGCAGGCGCAAGAACAGCTGGCTGCGCCACGTGCCTGCGCCGTGGTCGGGCAGCGTCACGGGCCAGTTGGCTGCTGGTTCGCCCGCGGCATTTACCAGGCTCAGCGTTGTGGCCACCTCGCCCTGGGCTGACCAGAACAGCGTCGCCAGCAGCGGATCGCCCGGGGCGGCCTGGGTGCGATCAAGATTGCTGCCCCAGAGTGTGACGTTGTTTATCGTGGCGTTGAGCGGATGCTGCATGTTCAGCGTGGACGACCAGGGCGCATCGGGTGGCGCAAGGGTCACCTCGCCCAGCTCCAGCGCGGGACCAAGCGGCTGGCCGTTGTCCTGGTAAAACGTCAGCGGCATCAGCGTCTTTTCCTCAAAAAAGGTGAGCTGGAGCTGGTAGACGCCAGGCGGCGTGCCGGGCAGCAGGTCGACGTAAAACGCGGTAAGGGCGTACCGGTCGGTGGGCCAGCCGGTGGTCGGCGGCGGATTGCGCAGCCAGCGATAGTCGCGCAAGCCTTCTTCTGACCAGCGCACCCCGTTTTCATCGACCAGGGTCAGGCCGACCTTGTAGTTGGCGTCCAGCGGTTGGAGCGCCTGCCAATAGAGGGTGAGCGTGAGGGGCTGATTGGAAGGTACGGCCGTTGCCCACTCGTCCAGCCCCCACAGCCGCACCTGCGCTGGGCTGTTCGATGTGCCGAGGGTAACGGCCGTTGGCAGTTCCACCCCAGCCAGCATTCCGTCATGCAGCGATGCCTGGCGCAGCGGCGTCTGCCCGGCATCCACCAGAAGCAGCTTGGTGGCAATGAGCAGCAGGGCGACGGTGAGTGGTAAGCCGTAAGCCGTAAACGGTGAACGGTGAACGGTGAGCGGTGAGCGATGAGCGGTAGACTGATAACCGCTTACTGAATACCGATAACCGACTACCAGCAGCAAAACTACACTTAACAGCGATACCCCATCCGCTCCCCGGCGGAGCGGCGTTTCGCCAAAGGTGGCCTGGAGGGTGGAACGGCCGTCGGGCACTGATACCGTGATCCAGCCTTCGGGGTCGGAGGGGATATTGGGGACGGGACGGCCGTTGACCGTCACACGCCAGCCGGGAAAGTAAAAACTGCGCAGAGTGACCTGGATGGGAACGGCCGTTTCTAACTCGATTTCTGTGGCGAGCGGCTGGTAGCTGGTTGAGCGGATCGTCGCTTCGGCGGGCAGCGTGGCGGGGTCCAGGCGGGCCTGCCAGGCAGGCGGATTGGTCGGATCGGGCACGATTTGCACATCACCGGGCAGCAGTTCGCCGCTGGCCGTGCTGCCCAGCGTTTGGGTAGCCACTTCCCAGGCCACCAGCCCCTCCAGCGACAGATCGGCAGGCGGATCGCACAAATCGGGGTAGATCCAGCCCCAATGCCCCAGCGACAGCACCGTAATTGCCACAAGGCACAACGTAGAGCCGTGGAGGCGCAGAAAATAATCTGTGCCAATCTGCGAAATCTGTGGATTTCCCGCAGCACCACCGCACAGGAAGGCGGCGATGAGGCTGGCCGGAGCCAAAAAGCGCCACGGGAATTGGAAGGCGGCCAGTTGGGGAACGGCCGTCCACAACCATTCCGAGCTGCGCACGGTGAGGAAAACATACCCGCCCAACCCCAGCAGCAAAAAACCGATCAGCCAGCGGTGGCTTTTTGCCCGGTGCCACGCCAGCCCGGCACCACTCAGCGCTACAACCAGCAGCAGCACGCCAAGGGCGCGTGGCGGCCAATCGTTAAGCAGGCTGGGATCGGCGTTGCGCGGCAGCGCCAGCAGCTGGTCCAACGGCAAGAAGTTGTTGGTGTAGAGGAAGGGCCAGGCGCTGTTGGCCCGGTCAAACTGGATGGCGGTTCGCTCAAAAATGGCGGGCAGCCAGAAGAAGGCGCTGCCGCCCAGCCCCAGCAGCAGAGCCAGGCTGCCCTGCCACAATGTGGCCCAGGAACGGCCTGCGTTGAGCCTGTCGAAAAAGCCCACCGCCCACAGCCCAATCCAGCCAACAAACAGGGGCAGGAACATGTAGGCGGTTACGTCGTGGGTGTACACAAGCAGGATGAAGCTGAAAACGGCCGTGCCCAGGCCCCAGGCGCTGCGCTCTTTTTGCCAGCGGTACAATCCCCACAGCACCAGCGGCGGCAGGCTCCAGGCCACCGTCTCCGACAGGCTGGCGCGGTAAAACGCCACGTAGGCGTGGAACGGCGCGTACAGGTAAGCCACGGCCGCCGCCAGCCCACCCCAATCGCCCCAAAAGGTGCGCGCCAGCCACCACATCGTCCAGCCGGAGGCCAGAATCCCCAAGACGTAAACCAGGTTTAGGGCCACGGGCCAGCTGAGCGAGAGGTGGTGGAATACGGCCGTTACCTGCGCCGATAAAGGGGACTGATACAAAAACAGCGGGTAGCCGTAGCCATGCGCCATGTGCGGCGCCCAGCGGCTGAACAAAATTCCTTCGTCCAGCAAGGCCCCGGCCTGCACAGCCCGCCACAGGTGAAACGCCGTATCAAAGCCACAGGTTATCTGGCTGGTTAGCAGCGGTTGCAGGAGGGGAATGGCTAAGAGCAAGATGAGAAAGAGGAAAAAGCCCCTCTGCCAGAAGTGTGA
>CAUJGI010000635.1 GCA_963169155.1 Chloroflexota bacterium | reverse complement strand
CTTATTGAATGGAGGCATTATGCCCAAAATCAAATTAGTATTGGCCGATGATCATGCCGTGGTGCGCTCCGGGCTGCGCATGCTGCTGCAGGCCCAGCCGGACATGGAAATCGTCGGCGAGGCGGATTCCGGGGCGCAGGCCCTGGCGCAGGTGCAGCTTCTGCACCCCGACATCATCCTCATGGACATTCAGATGCCGGGCATGAACGGCATTGAGGCGACTCGCCAAATCAAGGAAGTGTGTGGGGAAACGGCCGTACTCGCCCTCACCATGCACGAAGACGACCAATACTTTTTTGAGATGCTCCAGGCTGGGGCATCGGGTTACGTGCCCAAGCGCGCCGCGCCCGATGAGCTGGTGCACGCCATTCGTACCGTCAGCCGGGGTGAGGTGTTCCTCTACCCATCGCTGGCCACCCGGCTGGTGCAGAGCTACCTGGGTGGCGACGCAGGCACCGACTCCGAGGCGCTGGTGAGCGACCTCACCCCGCGCGAGCAGGAAGTGCTGGTGCATATCGCCGAAGGGCAGACCAACCCGGAAATTGCCGACAAGCTGGTCATCAGCGTCAAAACCGTGGACCGGCATCGGGAAAACATCATGCGCAAGCTCAATTTGCACAGCCGGATTGACCTGGTGAAGTATGCCTTGCGGCAGGGGCTGATTGAACTGGAGGAGTAGGGGTGGGAGGGGAAGTGATAAGTGAAAAGTGAGAAGAAAACTTTTCACTTTTTACTTTTTACCAAAAATCAGGCTAACGCGGGTCGACCCTCGTACACGGCACAGGTGGTGCACTTCTCCGGTAGGGCGCCTTCTTCGCGGGTGCGGGCCAGCCAGCAGGGGATGGTCTGCTGCTGAAAGCCGGGGCAGTTTTCCCGCTCCTCGGCTGAGCAGCCCACAATTGACCAGCAAGTGGGGGCATTGAGGACGGGAACGGCCGTTCCCCCCGCACCCACCGCCAGCTTTTCTTTCTCCGCTTCAGCTTCCCACCTGTTCACCATCCAGTTCATCGCATAGCCAATAGCAAACATCAGCGCCAGCGGTACCAGACAGCGCAGGGCAAACAAAAGCGCTATCGTCAGGGTTGCTTGTGAACTGTTCATGATTCAAACCTCACTCATGTTGTTCACAGAGGGTGGTGGGGGACTCCTACTGCCCTCTGTGAACTCTGTGGCAAAACGTCAGTCCGTGGGGACCGGTAATGGCATTGCTAAAATTGGCTCAACCGCTTCTTCTGGCAAGGAATTGTGATCGACAATGCCCAGGAAGCGCACGCCCAGCGTGAAGGCCAGCAGCCCGTAAGCAATTACGCCCAGGCCGACCAGAACTTCAACCAGAGACGGGCTGTAAGTGGTGTACAGCGGCTCGATTTGCGTGGGCAGGTAGCTGAAGGCCACCATTTGCCCCACAATGTTGGTGTCCCAACGGTAGGCCACCAGGCCGCCCACCGTCAGCAGCAGTGCCAACAGGTGCAGCCGGGGCTGCCGCCGCAATTTGCCACTCACCAGAATCACCGCCGGTACCAAAATTCCCAGCAGCAGCTCGCCCACCCAGAAGTTAAACGACAGCGCGCCGCTGGTCAGCAGGTGCAGCCCTTCGGTGCGCCCCGGTTGCAGGGTGTATTCCATGCCCAGCGTGTCCCAAAAGCGCAGGTAGAGGTACCCCAACAGCATCCAGCCAATAGCCCGCGATATTTTGTCCAGCACATCCTGGCGCACGTTGGCCCGCTCGGAAAGCAGGGCCGATACCTTGGAGGCCAGTACGGTGAGTGCCAGCCCGCCAATCACGGCCGAAACGATAAACAGGACGGCCAGGCTGGGTTTGTACCAGATTGGTCGCGCTTTCAGCACGCCGTAGGTGGCCCCCAGCGACGACTGGTGCAGCAAGGAGAAGCACAGCCCGGCGATGGCCAGCGCTGGGGCAATTTTGTGAATGTTGTGCAGCCGATGGGACAATTTTGGCCAGCGTGTTTTGAACCAGCTCGCTTCGCCAAAGATGGGGGCCACTTCTAGCACAAGCACGGTGAAGTACAAAATGACGCACATCGTTACTTCCCACAGCGGTGAATGGATGTTCCAGAAGGCTACGGCGTGCCAGAAGCGTTCCGGCCGGCCGATGTCCATGAGCAGGCAGAGCATCGCCATGCTGTAACCGAGAAAGCCGATGAAAACGGCCGTCCGTGCCACTGGCTGTAGCTCTTTCCACCCCAGCAGGTAAACGGCCGCTGAGAGAGTAAACGCCCCCGCGCTCAGAGCAATGGCCGACAGGTCAATCCCAATCCACAAGCCCCAGGGCACCAAATCGGTGAGATTGGTGACCACCAGGCCGTTGCTAAACACGTGCACGGCGGCGGCCAGCCCGGCAGCCATTACCAGCACCAGCAAGATGACCCAAACAGGAAAGACGGCGCGGTGTAACTTGATTCTCTGACTCATGACGCACTCTCCTCAGCTTCGGCGCGGCGGGCGGGCAGGTAGAAAACACGCGGTGACGTGCCCAATTCCTGGCGCAGCTGCACGGCTGGATATTTGGCCAGCGCCTGGCTGACCGGTGAATTCGGATCGTTCAGGTCGCCGAAGATGCGGGCGCCAACGGGGCAGGCCGCCACACAGGCGGGTGTCGCCTGTCGGTCGATGCCGGGCATCAGCCCTTCGGCCAGACCGCGGTCGATGCGGTGGAAGCAGAAGGTGCACTTTTCGGTTACGCCGCGCGGACGGCGCTCCACTTCGGGTTCGCCCCATTCCGGCACGGCCGAATTTGCGCTAGTGTGTTTGTCCCAGTTAAAGGTACGTGCACCGTAGGGGCAGGCCAGCTGGCAGTAGCGGCAGCCGATGCACTTTTCATAATCCATCATCACGATGCCATCGGCCCGGTGATAGGTGGCACCAACGGGGCAGATGTCCACACACGGCGCGTTTTCGCAGTGCATACAGGGCACCGGGGCGTAAACTGGCTCACCGTTGAGCGGTTCCAGCTCGATCATCCGGTTCCAGGGGGCGTCTTCACGGGTGTCGTTGTGGGCCTGGCAGGCCAGGCTGCACTCGCCGCAGCCGACGCATTTGGCCTGGTCGATGACCATGGCCCAGCGATACGGGCTGGTTTCTTTGCCTTCCGCTAGCGGATTGCCTTTGGCGGCGATGGTGATGGTGGTGACGGCCGTACCTACCGCTGCCAGTTTGATAAAATCTCGACGTCCAATTTTACTGTTCATCGCTGTCTCCATTTTTCTGGGCGCGCAGTTTTTCTTGCCATTTTTCTAGCCAGGGCGAGCCAACCAGACCAAAGGCCAGGCCAATCAGCGACGCCAGGATGGCGAAGTTGTACGGGCTGCTGGTGGTTGGTTCTGGCACGGCCGTCCCGTCGCCGCTGCTGTCGATGGTGAGGAACCCGGCTTCCATAACGGCCGTATCCTCCTCAAACAAACACGGGCTTTCGGCCGAAACTTCCATCTGCCCGGCGGCGGTGCCGATGCTGCCCGTGGTAAGGACCCCATCGACCGTCATGGCTACCTGGCCATCACTTGCGGCCGGGTCGCCGGGCATGTGCATTTCTGGGCCGTGGCAGGCGCCGCACGTGTCGGAACCTACCGAAAAGGTGTGGCTGATCTGGCTGTGCCCGTTGCCCATTGGATTATTTTTGGTCTCCAGGTGGCAGTCGGTGCAGAGCAGCCCTTCCTCGGCATGGGTGGTAAAGGTGTAGAAGTGGGTCTCTTCTTTATGGCAGGCGCGGCAGGTGTCTTGCATGCTGCCCGCCTTCAATTCGTTGGTGTGCGGGTTGTGGCAGCGGGCGCAAGACAGTTCCTCTTGCCCATGTTCGCTGGTCTCCCACTCTTCAAACGTATCGACGTGGCACTGCCCGCATAGGCGGGAAGAGATATCGGTTTGCATGATTTTCTGGGGATGTTCCGCCGGGTCTGAGGGGTGGCAGGTGGCACAGGCAACACCTTCTTTTTCGTAGGTGCCGCTGGCCGGATCAAAGCCGGTGGTGTGGCAGCTCAGGCATTCGGGTGGATTACCTTCAGAAGCCCAGGCGGTTAGAAAAGATTGCACGACGCTGGCGTGGCCGTGGGCGCTGTTTTCCCACTGGGTGTTCACCTCTTCGTGGCACTCGCCGCAGTCGTCGGC
>CAUJGI010000634.1 GCA_963169155.1 Chloroflexota bacterium | reverse complement strand
ATGGCTGTCCAAAATCTCGCCCAAAAAGTTGAGTCGGCGCAGCAGTTTCGTTTGCTCGCTCACTTCTACTCCAAGTGCCGCTTCCGTGGCCCGCAGCGAGGCCGTGGCGTGCCCCACCGCACAAATGCCGCAAATCCGCGAGGTGATATGCGACGCCGTCTCATACGGCTTACCGCGCAGCATCGCCTCAAAAAAGCGGGGCGTCTCCACAATCTGCAAATCGCACTGCTTCAGCTCGCCGTTCACCACATCGACCACAATGTTGCCGTGCCCTTCCACCCGCGTCAGGTGGTGCACGTTTACTTTTACGTTAGCCATGAACCAGCTCCTTTTCCAGCAGCGTCTGGTTGGTTAAAAAGAGACTCAACTTCTCGTCGATCTCGGCCTGGCTCAGCCCGTGCTGGGCCAACACCTCCTGGAAGGATTCCATGTTGGGCGCAGAGACCAATCCCCGACACCCTTCGCAGCCGTAGCCGTAGGCCGGGCAGATAGCGTTGCAGCCTGCCCGAGTAATCGGCCCAAGGCAAACCTGCCCCCGCTCGTAGACGCAGATGGTTTCGTGCAGCTTGCACTCAATGCACATCGGGTAGTCGGGCAGCTTGGGCTGGCGGCCTTGCAGCAGCACGCTGACGATGCGCACAAACTCCTCCCGATCAATGGGGCAGCCGGGAATCACGGCATCCACCTTGATCACCTGGTCAATAGCCCGCGCCGGGTACGTGTCGTACCATTCTGCCTTGTCGCCGTAAACGTATTGACGCACGTCCGGCAGCGGCTGGCGGTTGCGGATGGCGTTAATGCCACCCAAATGGGCACAGGCACCAAGGGCGATGACGTAAACGGCCGTTTCCCGTATCCGCCTCAACCGCACCTCATCACTGGCCCGCGTGCACGACCCCTCAATAAAAGCAATCTGGTAATCCTCGCTGCGCGCGCTGGACGCCTCGCGAAATTCCACAATGTTTACCACTTTCAGCAGCTCGGGGTGCGTTTGCAGCGCATCCAGCACGGTGAGCTGGCACCCTTCACAGCTGGTAAAGTCGAAAAAAGCCACCCGTGGGAGTTCATTCAATGTGCCGCTCATAATGCTTCCTCCAGGTTCTTGATTTCGGTGTAAGACAGAGACGGACCATCCAGGCAGGCATAGATGTGATTGATCTGACAGTGACCACATTTGCCCACGCCGCATTTCATATGCCGCTCAAAACTGAGCCAGATGTCGTGCTCGGCCACACCCAACCGGATCAAATCGTCGATGATGAATTTGTACATCACCGGCGGGCCACAAACGATGGCCACCGTGTTGTGCGGATTCAGGTGCACCTGGTTTAGCAGGCTGTTGACAAAACCCACTGGCCCGCGCCACCGCTCGTCGCCCCGGTCCACCGTACTGAACATTTCCACGTCCTCCATCCAGTTGAACGCGTTCACTTCGTCGCGGAACAGCATTTCTTTAGGCGAACGT
Source organism: Chloroflexota bacterium (assembly GCA_963169155.1). GTDB lineage: Bacteria > Chloroflexota > Anaerolineae > Promineifilales > Promineifilaceae > Leptofilum. The sequence goes on along the minus strand of CAUJGI010000634.1, from coordinate 4,370 downwards.
GCCCCGTACAAAATCACGAGGCGGTTGTACTTTTCGCGGTGGTCAATCGCTTCATAAATCACCGAGCGCAGCGGCGCCAGCCCCAAACCCCCGGCAATAAATACCACATCCTTGCCCCGATAGCGCTCCATCGGGAAGCCGCGCCCAAACGGCCCGCGAATCCCGAGCGTGTCGCCCACATTGAGCGCATGCATCTTGCTGGTGAGATCACCCACATTGCGCACACACAGCTCAAATAGGCCGCTGCTGCGGCTGGGCGACGAACAAACGCTGATCGGTGCTTCCCCCACGCCAAACAGCGACACCTGGACAAACTGCCCCGGATCGTGATCCAGGGTGAGGCCATAGGGGAGTTCAATCGTGTATAGTTTTTCCAGTTCAGTGAGGGAGCGTACGGCCGTTATTTTGGCTGGCACCGGCATGTAAATCGACGGCGACTCCCGCACTTCTCGCAGTAACGTCTTCATAACTCAGCTCCATTTCATGGACCATTTCTTGGGTTTCGGGAACTTTCGGCTCCCCTTGTTGCTCGTGATAGAGGGCATTTAACACGTTGATGGGCGTGATATTGACCAGGCAGGTAGACCCACACCGGCCACACCCTACGCAGCCCAACAAACCGTAAGCATCGTGCATGTACTTACCCTTGCGCATAAACCGATGGCGCTGCCGCGACATGCGCGCCTCGCGGAAGTTGTGCCCACCGGCCACCAGAGCAAACGTCGTCGCCTGGCAGGAATCCCAGGTGCGCGTCCGCTGCCCTTCGGTTTGCGTCAAATCTGCCTCATCTACCATGTTGAAGCAGACGCAGGTGGGGCAAACCTGGGTACACATGCCGCATACCAGGCAGTCATCGCCCACATTTTGCCAGAGCGGGCTGCGGTAGCCGTCGTGCAGCAGTTCTTTCAGCTCCGTCACGTCAAAATCGAGCCGCTTTTCAAACGCCTCCATCTTCTTGGCAATCACCCGGTCGTAAATGGGCTGCCAATCTGCGGTAAACGGCTCGGCCAACGTGTCAGCCAACAGCGATTCGCCTTTGGGCGTGTTGACGTGAACCACGTACATGTGCCCTACATCCGTCAGGTGCAAATCGGCCGCTTCCGGCAGGTGAGAGGTACCCATGTCGTGGCAGTAGGCGTGCTCAGTACAGGGCGACATACACTCAATGCTGATGAGATAGATGTCTTCCCGCCGGGCGCGGTAATGCTGGTCGGCAAAACCCTGGCTGAAGATCTGGTCAAACAACCGGGTCGCCTGCACATCACAGGTGTGAATGCCAAAAATGACGGTGGGTTCCGTCTCGATCACCGCCTGAATGTGGCTGCCGTCCAGGTGGTAGCGCAGCAATGTTTCTTGTTGGGGGAAAAGGTATTTCTTGGGGGGCACACAGGTTGTGGGATAATCCAGCGCCATCTCAACGGCCGTTTCAATCTCGGCAAAAACAAACTGGCCATTCTTCGGCTTGGGGCCAACCACGCGAAACCGCCGGCGCAGCCGCTGGACCCACTCGTTCAAGGCGGATTTAGGAATCGTCTTCAGATCACTCATCAATCACTCTCTCCTGTGTGTCGGATGACTCTATTGTTTGCCAAAACAAACGGCATCATTGGTAAAGGGAGACACATTAAATTGATACAATACGCCCAATTGTGCAATATTTCACAATCAGGCGGTATTGTGCAATATTTCACAATGGGGGTCTACTGAACATGATCCAAAAATAAGATGACCATTGTCATGGCAAAAATGGCGATTCTCAGCTATAGGGGGATGCTGGGCTTACCTGGCTGTTTGCAGGATATGGATCGATTCAAGGGCCAACAGGCGCATTTCTTCGTCAGGCTCAAGGGCGAGAAGCGATTGATAGTCGGCAATGGCGGCGGCATAGTCACCCAACTGGGTGTAAGCAGCGGCGCGGAAGAGGTAGACAGAGGGGAAGGTTTTGGGGTGCATCTCAATCACGCGGCTAAAGTCGGCGGCGGCCGTTTCGTACCGCCCCAGTGACATCAAGGCATCGCCCCGCCCCCAGTACGCCTGGGCAAACTGGTCATCCAGGGCCACGGCGCGATCAAATTCAGGAATGGCCGCGGCATAGCTGCCAGCATCAAGCAGCGCCACGCCGCGCTGGTACGCCTCGATGGCCCGATCGGGAAAGAGTTGCTGCCAACCCACGCCCAACAGCAGCCCCACCACGATGATAAATGCCAGGCGTACCAGGCCCCGCGCTGAGGCGGCAAAAAACGGCCGTTTCTGCCCCAAAACTGGCTGCAGTGCGGCGGGCAAAGCCGGGGCAGCCGCCACGTCTTGCACCTGGACCACTATCGCCTCCAGCAAGCGCGTTTCCATGGCCACGCTGCCCAGGTCAACCGATCGCTTCAGCAGACGCAGGCTTTGCTGGACGGCCGTTTTGGCCAGGGCCAACTCCCCCGCCTGCAAGAGCAGTTGGGCGCGCACACGCAGCAAAACTTGCTCCACTTCCAGGGCCAGCGCGTTGTACCGCTCCGGCCAGATCAAAGCCAGCCACGCCTCAGCCTGCGGCAAATCGTGGCCGTAGCGGGCGGTAAAGTAGGCGGCGGTGGCAAAAAAGATGGGGGAACGCTGTGCTGGCGGGTGACATTTCAGCAGCGTGAGGGTTTGGTCCAGGAAAACGGCCGCTTCCCCAATATCGCCTCGATCCAGCGCCCGGGTATGGGCAATGTAATGCCCCGCCAGCGCCTCGCTGCTCTCCGGCGGCGCCGCCAGGATGCGGGCCACAAATTCGGGGTCTAGCGCAGCGGGCGGCACGCCGCGCAGCGACGCTTCTACCAGGTTCGTTAGCGCCAGCTCCTCCGCCAGAGCCGCACCACCACGCCACATTTGCCAGATGCGGGCGGCATCGGTGTAGCTGCTGCCGATTTTTTGGGGGATGGCCGTGGCGGGGAGGGTCATCACCGCAGCCAGCAGCAGCCAGAGCAGCGCCAGCCCGCCGGCATAGGCAATGGCCTCATCGCGCAGCCAGTAGTTGATACTCAGCAGAAGCAGCAGCTGAATCAGCGTCGCCAGGGGACCACCCGCCAGGAAGAAAATGCGCTGCTGGCGGTGATCGCCAAACGTGGGCGGCACAGAGAGTGCCCGCCCCTGCCATTGAACCAGATTGTTATGAATGAGGCTCAGGCGCAGGCCGCCCGCTTCCCGGGCAATGCGCAGCGGACCAAAGGTGACCAGGACAAAGCGAAAACCGGCTAACCAGGCGGCCAGCAGGTGCCCCGACTCGTGCCAGACGACGGCGACAAACAGCGCCAGGGGAAACAAAACGAAGGTACTCAAGATGAGAACGGCCGTTGACGGCACCACAAAATCAGGTCGTGGGGCGCGCAGCACCAGGGGCAGCAGCAGGGTCATGCTGATCAGCATAACGGCCGTACTCAACACCTGCTGCCAGCGTTGGCTCTTTTTTTGCTGTGGCGTAGGGCGAGGATCAAACTGTTCTGGCCGGACGGATAGCTTCATAACGCAGAAGTATAGCGAGACGATCAGACCGGTACAACCACGCGCGCACCCTTGATAAAATAGAACATAAGTGCTAATATTCTGTCTGTTATCTGTGCTGACCGGGCAAACTGGCCCGCAGTGAGGCAAATCGGTCAGCTGCAAACAGATAGATCCCGGTAGATAAGGAGCTTTGCTATGGAGATTGATTTGGAATTGGACACCTGCCTCAGCCGCACCACGGTGGACGCAGCCGCAGCCGGGCTGCACTTGCTGGACTTTATCACCAGCCTGAGCCAGGGGATCACCTGGTCACTGCACCGGGGGCAGATCGATTTTGCCGCGGCACGGCCGTTTTGCACCCTGCGCCCCGCCAAAAATCACATCACCTGCCAGATTCCCGGCACGAAGACGGCCGTACGGCTGACCAACCTTTATGATGTTGATGCCACCTTGCAGGCGCGTATCCGACAGGCTTACCAGCAAGCCCAACGCCACTAACAGAGTATGATTTCAGGCGAAGACACAAAGGGGAAATTTGATTCCTTTGCGTCTTCGCGTGCCCTGGTTCACAATCAGCGGGCATTTGCCACTATTTATGTGATGCTTGCATTCCAACGGAACAACTTTTGACTGGCTCCCGACGAGCAGGAGGTTATGATGGGGCACGATGTTTTGTTTACGGCCGTTTCCACATTGGCAGATGCCACTCACGCCTTTTCCGATGTGGACATGAGCCAGCCATTTCACTGGCGCAAACATGGCGAAGGGGTGCGCCTGGGACTCATTGGCACGCACCACGAACTGCAAGATTTAGCTGCCACGCTGGCCGCCAGGCGCAGCCAGGCCGGGCCGCCCACTACCCTGGTGCAGCAGGTGTTGGGGCAGGTTCACACCGCTTA
>CAUJGI010000633.1 GCA_963169155.1 Chloroflexota bacterium | reverse complement strand
GTTTTGCCCGCGCCATTGGGGCCTAGCAGCCCGGTAATCTGGCCGTCCGGGCAAATGAACGAGACATCATCCACAGCTTTAATGCTGTTGTCAGCGCCGTAATATTTCTTCAAATTCTTGATTTCAATCATCGGTTATACTCCTTGTAAACTTGAATCCACTCGGTCTTATATCAGATCAGGCCGATGCCAAAAGTTATTCTCCATACGCAAAATATGGGTCTTTGTGTGCAATAAATGGTGACTACCGGGAGGCGACAATGCTCTCCGGTTTTTGATACAACCGCCAGAGTGTGACACCCACGGTCACGGCCGTAAATGCCAGCCACACACTCAGATTCTGGTTGTTTGCCGCCGATACCTCACTGTTGTTTAAGGCATCATTTAATCCTTCGGCCAAAAAGCGGGCAGGGAGTATGGCGAAAATGGTGGCAAATGGTTCCGGCAGCTCCAGCAAGGTGGAAAACCAGGCAGGAATCACGAAAAGCACCATGCCAATGCCCAGCCAGTTGTTGCACTGCTTGCTGGATTTCACCAGACTGCCCGTCAGGATGCTGATGCTCAAAGCCGCAGAGAGGGTGATGGCCAGATAAAGCAGCACCAGCGGCCAGTTGCCCGTTAGCCCGCCGTTGAGCAAGACAATCAGGGCCAGGGTAGCCACAATGCAGACAGAACCGGCCAAAGCTTTTCCCAAAACGACGTGATAGGGCGTCGCTGGCGAGTTGATGAGGATGACGCCCATTTGCTTTTCTTTTTCCTCGGTAATCAGCAGCGCCACCAGGTTTGTCCCCATCATGAATAAGATCATGTTAATGATCACAATGAGCATATAGCTGTTCAAGGTCGTATTTGAAGAAAACGGATTGTCTTCCAGGTCGATCCATTCAATTTGGGCGGGTAAACGCTGCTGGCCAAGCTGCAAAACTTCGGCCTCGATGAAGCGCTGCCACACGGCCGTTTCCCAACTCATGCCCTGCTCCGGATTCAGCCAGATTTTCAGCTCAGGGTTGAGCCCGGTGGCAACAGCGGCGTCAAAATTGGTCGGGATTTGCACCCCGCTCATCTCACCCTCGTTGATTTGCTCTTGCAGCTCCGCTTCACTGCGCACGATGTGCAGCTCCAGGGCGGTGTTTTCCTGCATGGCGGTAACCAGGTGCGAACTGCCCTGGTCATACACGGCAATGTCCAGGAGGTTGGTGTTGTTGATGCCCAATACCATCAGGCGATAAAGCAAAAAGATAAGCACGGGCAGGAACAACATCATCAGGTAGTGGGTGCCGGTGGCGACCTCTACCAAATCCTTGCGGGCAATGGCCCAAATGAGCCGCCAATGGCGGGGAGAACGGCCGCTTTTTACCTCTCTAGAAATTAATTCGCTGCTTGTCGTCATATGCGTTTGCCTACCATTTTTCCCGCGCTGCTGCTGTCTTCGGGTGGCCGGGTTGTTGGCCAACCACAGACACCACGATAACAGAACGCGGCGTGATGTGCATCATTTTTGGGCTAAACAGCCGCAAAAACGGCCGAATGGCCGCAAATCTGGGTTGAATGGCCGTTAATGGTCAAAAATCAAGGAGGTCGCGCAGGTCGCGGGCGGCGCTTTTGCTGAGGGGAATTTCGATGGGATCGGCCGTTTACGGCTGGCTGCCGTCTAAAATGAGGGTGTAGCTGTCGCGGGTATAGGAAATCACCTCTTTGATGTGCTGCAAGTTAACCAGGTAGCTGCGATGGGCGCGGAAGAAGCCGCTGCGCGCCAGGCGGCCTTCTAATTCGCTGAGGCTGAGGTGGGTGGGGATGAGGCCGTTGGTGGTGTGCAGGTGGGTACGGCCGTCGTCGCTGGTAGCGTATAAAATGTCGGCAGGGTTGACCAGGGCCACTTTGCCTTCCAGCCGGGCCGGGATTTTGAAGGGCAGGTTGGGCGGTGTGGGCTGGTCACCGGGGCGGTAGCTGTGGCTGACCCGCCCCTGGTTCATGATGATGATGGTATGGGCAACGGCCGTTAACACGGCGCTCTCATCGGCAATGAGCAGAATGGCTGCCCCGGCGGCCGCCTGTTGGTGCAGTATCTTGGTAATCAGCTCCGCCGACGAGGGCGAGCTGTTTTTGAACGGTTCCACCAGGATGAGCAGCTGCGGCCGGTGCAGGATGGTTCGCCCCAGGGCCAGGCGGCGCGCCAGCTCCGGTGACAGCTCCTGGACGCGGGTCCGCGCCTGGTCTTGCAGGCCCACCAGGACCAGCAGTTCCGTGGCGCGGGTCAACGGCAGGCCGTAGAGGCGGCAGAAAAATTCCAGGTTTTGCCGGGTAGTGAGCCGGTCATACAGGCCATCTTCGGTTGGTAAAAAGCCCACTTTTTCGGCAAACAGCGTCCGATCGATGTGGGGCGTCAGGCCGGCCAGGCGAATTTGCCCGGCCGTGGGGGCCGTCTGGCCAGTGAGCAGCTGGACGAAAGTTTCTTTGTGAATGGTGCTGAGACCGGCAACGGCCGTAATTTCTCCGGCGGCCACGGTAAGCGTAGGAATGTCGATGAGGGTGTTCTGGTCTACCACCTTTTGCAGCTGGGTCACTTCGATCATGCCCTAAGTGTACCGGAAAAGGGGTAATTGCCCGACAAAAAGGTCCCTGGAAACGGCCGTTTCCAGGGACCTCGTGAAGCCTGCCAGCGGGATTAAGCGTTTACGGGCAATGATCCAGTGTGGTTGTGTTGTTGTAGAACCAGTTGTAAGCGAAGTAAGGATACGCATGACCGGTTTGGGCACGAATCGAAATGCGGTAAGAACCTTGCAATCCTTGGGGAATGTTGAAGGTATACCGGGCACTGCTGTTGCCCTCCGAAGCCAATGTGCCCACCGGAATCCCCCCGATGCCCTGCGTGTACATCGCGCCCATGGTCACGGCGAAGGATTGGTTGGTGGGGAAGTTGTTGGTCTGGATCGTCACATTGCCATCCCGGGTCACGCTGCAGACGGTGAAGGTGGGGATGCCCGCGTATGCTGACGGGGCGACGCTGCCGCTAACCGTGCCGCCACCAGTGCTGCCAGGGGTGGAATTGTTGTAGAACCAGTTGAAAGCGTAGTAGGGATTGGCGTGCGCCGTTTGGGCGCGAATAGCGATGCGGTCGTCATTGGCCAGCGCAGCGGGAATGGTAAACGTTTTGGTCAACGTGCCGCCCTGCTCTGAATTAAACGAGGCTACCTGGACGCCATCGATGCCGCGCGTGTACATTTTGCCCATCGTCACGTTGAACGTCATGTTGGCCGGGAAGTTGTTGGTAACAATGGTAACGCTTTGGCCTTTGGCAACGGCCGTCACGCTAAAAGTGGGAATCCCAGTGTAGATGGGTTCGCCACCGCCAACGCCGTTATCCGGGAGGGCCGGGGCCGTGTTGTTGTAGAACCAGTTGTAGGCGTAGTACGGATTGGCATGCCCGGTCTGGGCGCGAATGGAAATGCGGGCATCGTTTTTCAGGCCATCGGGAATGTCAAAGGTGGCCGTGAGCGACCCGCCGCTGCCAGAATGAATCTGCCCCACCGAGATACCGCCAATGCCGCGCGTATACATTTTGCCCAGGGTGACGTTAAACGTCATGTTCGGCGGGAAGTTGTGGGTCTGGATGGTGACGGTCTCTCCTGCCTGGACACTGGTGATGCTGATGGTGGGGATAACAAACGAGCTGGAGCTAACCGTGCCAACGCCGAACAATAAGAGCAACAACAGCATCGCAAAAACGCCGAGCTTGTGCCGCCCAAAACGGCCGATTGTTGCCAGGGGCAAAAAGTTATGAATCATGTGAACCTCCTATGATGGGGCACAGAGGGGCATGAATGGCCAACCGGCAAGGATGAGATAGACGTGTGGTTGGGCCGGTACGCTTAGGACATCAACAGGTAGAAGTCACAGCCCCTCCGGCTATGCGTTGCCTGGAAATATCAGGCAAACTGGACGATACGGTGCAGGCATTATAGCGAAAAAAGCGGGTACATTTCTATAGAACGGCCGTTCCCAACCCAGGCAACAAAAAAGCACCTCTGGTAGAAGGTGCTTTTGTCAGGCAGTTGTTTGTAAATTGTAGTCCTTATAACGGTTCTTTATCGATGACCACAATGCCTGTTTCATCACCCTGGCCAATGCAGTGCGTTGGGGAGACGTTGAAGCGTTTGTCGGAATCGACAAAGTTTTCCAGTGCGCCTTGCAGTACGCCCACCGCCAGATGGCAAACGGGCGAATCGGTGGTGCGTCCGGTGCACATAGGGCAGACCAGGATGTTCCAGTACCACGACTTTTCGTCATCCGTCAGCGAGACTTCCTGGTCGCTTACCTGGTTGAAAAATTTGGCAAAGATTTGCAGTCCCAGCCCAATACGACGCTCCAGTGAGCCAATCTTCATGGCGGCGCGGGCGGCTGTGGCCACGGAACCGAAGCTGTCCAGACCATCGTTGAACGTTTTCTTGCCAGCGCGTACGGCAAAGGCACGAGCGCCCCGAGCCCCGTACATGTCCCAAAATGCCAGTTGCAGCTGACCCACATGGGCAAACGGCACTTCTTTTTTCATGTTGTCAGGGGGGTAATTATCGATGTAGTGAGACAGGCCACCCATATTTAGCAGGGCGTTGATACCATTTTTGCCCACGATTTCCTCTGTGGCAATTAAAATGATGCGCACCCACCGATTTGGGTAGAACTTATCTTCATTTGCGGGACCTGACATAGTGACCTCCAACGACTTAAAAACAGGGTAAGAAAGCGAAAGAGTTGCTTAACGCGCAGCTATTATAGTACATCCTTTTGTAGTTCACACGTTATTGTCTACTAATTTTGACAAATTCTGCACATTTGTCGCCTTGTGTCAATCTTTTTGGCCCAATAAGGCCAGCGCTTCCTGGGCACAAACCTGAATATTTGTGGGCATTTGGGTGTTTTCTAAATCGGTTTGATCGAACCATTTGAGCCGATCGGTTTCGCCGTGGGCGGGGTTGAGCTGGTTGGATACGGCCGTTGCATAATAAATAAAATCAATGTGCTGGTGATACGGATTGATGTTCTCCAGCAGCAGGTACATGGGGCGGTGCAGCTGGCGCGCCTCGTGGTCGGCGGTAAACAAGAGGGTGTCAGGGTTGTACAGGGTCACGTCCAGCCCGGTTTCTTCTTTCACCTCGCGAACGGCCGCATTCTCTGGCAGTTCGTCCCGCTCGATGTGGCCGCCTGCGGGCAGCCAGGTACCGCACCGCTTGTGCTGGTGCAGCAAAACCTTATCCTTGTACACCACAAATGTGGTGGCTGTGAAGTGGCGTGTGATTTCCATAAGCGGGGGAAATTGGCAATTAGAGATTGGAGATTCGGCAACTAACCAATCTCCAATCTCTAATCGCCACATTTATCGTACCTTGCCAGTCACAAACCGGTGGGCTGTTTCCGCCAGGATGGCCGCGCCCAGGGGCAGCACGCTCTCGTCGATGTCGAAGATGTCGGTGTGGTGGTGGCGGGCGACGCCGTCATCGATGGCCGCGCCAAGCATGAACATGGCCCCTTTAGCCTCGCGGGCCATGTAGGCAAAATCCTCGGCCCCCATGCCAAATTCGGTGTTGGTAACGGCCGTTTCCCCACCAAACTCCTGCGCCACATCCCGCAGCCAGCTGTTGACTTCCGCATCGTTGTACAGCGCCGGATATCCTTTGTCCAGCTGGAACTGGTAGCTGCCGCCCATCAGTTCACTCAGCTTAAAGGCGTTTTCCACCTCGGTCCACAGCTGCTGGCGCACGTCGTCGTGGAAGGAGCGGATGGTGCCCTGGATGTACACCTCGTTGGGGATGACGTTGGGCGCAGCCCCACCGCTGATCTGTCCCAGGCTCACCACGCAGCCGCGCAGCGGGTTGATGCGCCGCGAGGGAATGGCGTAAATGGCGGGAAGGATGACGCTGAGCATGTGCAGCGGGTCGCTGCCGGTGTGCGGGTAGGCGCCGTGACCGCCACCGCCGCGCACCCACGCCTTGAAGGAATCGACGTTGGCCAGCGAGTAGCCGTCCTGGAAGCGCAGCTGGCCCGCAGGATAGTCTGAAGCCACGTGCAGGGCAATCACGGCATCGACCCCTGCCAGCGCACCGTCGGCGATCATGGCGGTGGCCCCGCTGATGCCGTTTTCGTCAAACGCTTCTTCGGATGGCTGGAAGAGGAAACGCACGTTGCCCTGCCAGCCGCCGTCGGCCAGGCTTTGCTTGAGCAGGTGCGCCGCGCCGAGCAGCATGGCAGTGTGTGAATCG
>CAUJGI010000632.1 GCA_963169155.1 Chloroflexota bacterium | reverse complement strand
GTTTTTGATGGGGAAGTGGCCAATTGGGAGTTGGTTGGTCCTGCCCGGCTGGCGCGTTCGGAAAATGGTACACTGCACCTGTTGTGGACGCGCTGGACGCAAGTGCCCGACACGCAGGCTGTTGCCTTGGCCTATGCTCGTTCGGAGGATAATGGCCAAACCTGGTCTGAGCCGGAAATTGTGACCGAGGAGCCAATTTTGTCTAGCAGCATTTTGGCGGTGCAAGAGCGTTCGGTGCACCGTATTTGGAATGGTGTTTTAGACGGCCGTCCCATCGTCTGGCATCAATTTTCAGAGGATGGCGGCATTACCTGGAGCGAACGTGGCCGGGTGGTGGATCCGACCCTGATTCCTGGCCCCACCACGCTCATCGCGGATCTCACCGGAATCCCGCTGATATTGCAGCTGGCGCAAAACAATGCCAACCAGCTGGTGCTGCAAGAGTGGAGCTGGAACATCGATCGCTGGACGGCCAATGAGCAGCGGCTTTTGCAAGATACGGCCGTAAACGCCGACGCAATTTCGGCTGTGGCTGGTCCAGATGGCCAGATTGCCGTGCTGTTTGGCAGCCTCTTCACCAACGGCGCTACGGTGAGCGACGAAATCGTCTATACCAGCCGCCAGGGCGAGCTGCCAGCTGATGCAGTGACCCGGACGCCGCTGCCCGCCCTCACACCTACGCCGGAAGTTCTGCCCACCGAAACACCGACACCCTCGCCCACCCCTTTGGCTACGGTAACATTGGCACCCGTGCAAAACCTGAGCCCGCTTAGCGGCAACAGCGGAGGCATTATCGTTGGGGTTGCAGTCGCACTGCTGCTGGTTGGCATAATTTTTGTGCTTGGTTGGCGGGTTGTCCGTTCCAGGTAAGGCATATCTTAAGAGAGCGGCGGTACCATAAGGCCCGTAGCAAAAAGGCGCTGGTCGGTCACTCATCGGGAGCCGAACACCGAAGAGATAGCGCCTCACTATAAAACACCTGAATTTGCTTATCGCTGGAGTATCTCAAAAGGAGTCACAATTATGAAACGTATTTTGGTAGCTTGTTTGTGGACATCGTTCATTGTTATCGGTGGTGTGGTTTCGGTTCTGGCTGCGCCGCCCGCTTACATTGATCCCAATACCGGGGGCATGCTAGCGCAGGTTTTGATTGTTTTGTTTGGGATGTTGACGGGAGTCTGGTTCTTCTTCGCCAATCGCATCAAAATGAGCTTTAATCGCATGATGCGTTCTTACCGTGAAAAGAAAAGTGGAACAGTCACGCCGGAAATCGCTGCGGCCGACGCACCTCAAGAGAACAATCTCCAGTAAGTCTGTCATTCTCGTTTAGTAATCTTAGTAACGCCTGCCGTCGGCAGGGCAGTCTCAAGGGCTGCTCACGTGTTAGCCGGAAAGCAAAGCAGAAGCTCATTCACAAATCTGGTGCGTTTTCGGCAAACATGAGGCGAATTCCTCAACAATTAACCAACATTGCCACTCAATGCTGCCTTCAAACAGGGACGATTGATAAAACAATATGCGTGTCGTGATTATTGGCTTAGACGCCTTTGAACCAAAACGCTTCGAGCGGCTTTATGAAGAAGGCCGGGTGCCGAACCTGGCTCGTTACGTAGATGTAAACGCCTACGCCCGATTTGCCGTTTCCAACCCGCCTCAGAGTGAAGTATCGTGGACAAGTATTGCCACGGGGCTGAATCCAGGTGGGCATGGGATGTTCGATTTTGTACATCGCAACCCGGCAAATTATGCGCTCAACGTGTCGCTGCTGCCGACCAAGAGCGGTTTTGGTGGCACACAATTTGCCGAGCCATTTTCGGCCAGGACGATTTTCGACCAGGCTGTGGCTCAAGGGTATCAGGCGACGGCGTTGTGGTGGCCCGCCCTGTTCCCGGCGCGGATGAAGTCGCCTGTGCGTTCACTGCCGGGGTTAGGCACGCCTGATTTGTTGGGGCGCTTGGGTGTGGGCACGTTGTTCACCACGGACCGGGGAATGGCGCAGGGAAACGGCCGTAAAACCCCCGTTGCTATCTTAGAAAAAATCGGCAATAAAAAGTATAAATCCGTGGTGATTGGCCCGATGCGCAAGGCCAAAGGTGGCGTTGCGCCTGCTACTCACGAGTTGATTGTGGAGCAGACCGGCGCCAACACGGTGCAGGTAACCATCGATAACAATCGGTTGGAGCTGCGCCTGGGCGAATGGAGCCCCATCCTGGAGCTGAAGTTCAAGATTGGCTTTTTGGTGTCGCTGCCCAGCATCACCCAGCTCATTTTGACCCAAAATGGGGATGAACTGAGCATCTATGCGCTGCCGCTGCAAATTCATCCGCTGCGCTCCGCCTGGCATTACGGCACCCCCATGAACTTTGTGAAGGATTCCTGGCAAAACGCCGGGCCGTTCCTCACCGTGGGCTGGCCGCAAGACACCACCGCCCTGGAAGACGGCTTCATTGAGGATGAGCATTTTATCCGCCTGTGCGAGTCGATTGTGGAGCGGCGGGAGCGGGTGCTGATGCACCACCTGAACTCCTTCACCGAAGGGGTGCTGGGCTGCGTGTTCGACACGCTGGACCGGATGCAGCACATGTTCTGGCGCGACCGGCCTGATTTGATCGATGAGTGGTACGTTAAAATGGACGCGCTGGTGGGGCGCGTGGAGCAAAAGCTGGCGGCCAAGGGCATCAAAGATGCCACCAAGCTGGTGGTCATTTCGGACCACGGCTTTACCGATTTTGGCCAGAAGGCCCACCTGAACCGGTGGCTGCAAGAACATAGTTACCTGACGGCAAAAACGGCCGCTTCCCACGGCAGCTTCAGCGATGTTGATTGGAGCCAGACCCAGGCGTATGGCATTGGCTTGAACAGCCTCTACCTGAACCTGAATGGACGCGAGGGCAAGGGCATTGTGCAGGCAGGTGAACAGGAACAGCTGGTCAACAGGTTGTGTAACGAGCTGTTGCAATGGGAAGCACCCAACGGGCAGAAGGTCGTCAACCAGGTGTGGCGCAACAAAGATGCATTTGATGGCCCGGTGGCCGCCTACGGCCCCGATGTGATGGTGGGTTTTGCCCCTGGCTTCCGTGCCTCGTCGCAAACGGGGCTGGGCGGTTGGGAAGAAGCTTCGGTTGAGCCGAACAAGGATCATTGGGGCGCGGACCACTGCATTGACCCGAATGCGGTGCCGGGTGTGCTGTTTTGCAGCCATGGGCTGGGCAACTTTCCCAACCCGTCTTACCGGGATATTCCGATGTTAACAATCGGTTCCAAGCCAGACGCCAGTGGTTCGGCCCCGCCGCCTACGTCTAGCGGTACGGAATCTGATGAAGTGATTGAAGAAAGGTTAAAGAGTCTTGGCTACCTCTAATCCAACTACGACGGAAACGGCCGTTCCCGTGGCCGAATCAATGGTATCTGCCAGCAAAGAAGGGCTGAACCGGTCTACGCTGTGGATCGTGTTTGCAGCGGCGGTGTTCCCCACCCACGTCTGGGCGCTGATCGACTTTTTCCAGGAGTATACGGTCTGGATTAAGCGAATGAACACCTCAGAGCTTTTGGGGGCGTTCTCCTATTTGATGGGCGTTTTTACCCTGCCTGATGCCATTTTCCTCTTTTTAGGCGTCCTGCTGCTGGCGCTAATTTTGCCCTACCGCTTTTTCCGACAAAAGTTTGCCACATTGGGCAGTGCATTGGCGTTGATTACGGCCGTCTGGTTTATGATCTTCCACTTCTTCCCCAAGTGGCTGGAGCAGCGCAACTGGATTGCTCTGGGCCTGTGGGCGGTAAGCTATGTGGTGGTTCTGGGCGCGGCCTATGTCTACATATGGCGCAGCCCTAAGGTGGCCGGATTTGTCGACAATTTCATGCAGCGGGCCGTGGGCTTGGCTGGTCTGTATCTCTTTATTGATTTGTTGTGCATCATCAACGTGGTGTTTCGCGCGTTTTAAGCTGAGGGTTTTGCTGTGAGTAAAATAGACCGCCGCACATTTTTGAAGCTGCTGCCCACCGTGCCTTTTTATAAAGTAGCCTGGCCTTACGTGGAAACGGCCGTGCACGCCGCCCGCACCCCGGCACAAAGCAGCGACCGTCCCAATATTTTGTTCCTGGTGTTTGATACCCTCTCGGCGCAGCATATGTCTTTGTATGGGTACAACCGGGAAACCACGCCGAACATCGCCCGTTTTGCCGAGAAGTCTACCGTTTTCCACAAGCACGTGGCGGGCGGCAACTTTACCTCGCCGGGCACGTCCAGCCTGATGACCGGCACCTACGCCTGGACCCACCGCGCCATCCAGCTGCATGGCCTGGTGCGTGATGAGTATATCCAGCGCAACATGTTTAACCTGCTGCCCGACGACTATTACCGGGTGGCCTACACCCACAATTTGCTGGTGATGTCGCTGCTGCATCAGTTCCGGGGTAACCTGGACCTCTTTAAGCACACCCGCGACCTGTGTCTGGCCGATGGCCAGTTTGCCGACCGCCTCTTTTTTGAGGATTACACCACCGCCTTTTGGGCCGAGTCGACGGCTTTGGGCGGCGGAGCTACTCCGCCCAGCGCTCTGTTCCTGTCCTTGCTGGATCGGTTTGCCCGGTCAATGGAGTCGCGCAGCTTTAAAAATGAGCTGCAAGCGCTTTATCCGCGCGGCGTGCCCAATTTGCATAACCTGTTCTTTTTGCTGGAAGATGCCATTGACTGGATCGAGGAGCAGGTGGTGAGCCTGCCCCAGCCGTTTCTG
>CAUJGI010000631.1 GCA_963169155.1 Chloroflexota bacterium | reverse complement strand
GCTGATGGTGAGCAGATTGGAGCCAATGCTCTGGATTTCATCGGTGACCGAGGCGGTCACGCCGTTGCCGATGGCCAGCAGGGCAATGACGGCGGCTACACCGATGATGACGCCCAGCATGGTCAAAATTGAGCGCATTTTGTTGGCCATTAGGCTATCGATAGCGGTTAAAAAACTTTCTGCAAGATTCATGATTTCCTCGATTCGGATAAGACCTGACAGATTTAGGAAGACGCTACCTGGCCAGGTTAGGTTGCTTGAGCAAGTAGCCTTCCAGCGTAGAAGGTTTGTAAACCTTTCAAGTCTAAAGTTGCTCCACGATTACCCCGTCGCGGATCCAGATGGTACGCTGGGCGTGTTTGGCCACTTCGGGGTCGTGGGTGATCATCACAATGGTCATGCCCTGGCTGTGCAGCTCTTGGAAAATGTTCAAGATTTCTTCACCGGATTGGGTGTCCAGCGCGCCGGTTGGCTCATCGGCCAGGATAATGCTGGGGTTCGGCGCCAGGGCGCGGGCGATGGCTACGCGCTGCTGCTGACCGCCAGACAGCTCGTCTGGCTTATGGTGGGTGCGGTCGCCCAGCCCCACGGAGGTCAGGGCTTCTTTGGCTCGAGTGAGACGGTCGGTACGGCCGTATCCGCCATACATCAAGGGCAAGGCCACCTGTTTTTCGGCCGTGGTGCGCGGCAGCAGGTTGAACTGCTGGAAAACAAAGCCGATGCGCTGGTTGCGCACTTTGGCCTGCGCGTCATCGCTCATCTGGCTTACATCAATGCCGTCCAGCGTGTACCGCCCGCCCGAGGGGATATCCAGGCAGCCAATCACGTTCATCAGCGTGCTTTTACCCGAGCCAGACGGCCCCATGATGGCCACAAACTCGCCCTCGTTGATGGTTAAATCCACCCCGCGCAAGGCGTGCACCATCACCTCGCCCATCTGGTATGACTTGGTTATGTTGGTTAGTTCGATCATGTTGTGTTCCTTAAAAAGGGTGTTTAGTAATTTGTAATTCGTAATTGAGTAATTGAATAACGAATTACCAATTACCAGTTACCAGTTACTTAATTCCCCCCAAACGGGCCACCGCCGCCGGGACCGGGGGGCAGCAGTTCGTCTACGGGTACGGCCGTTTCAATCACCAGCTCGTCCCCAGCGTTTAAACCGCTGGTAATTTGCGTGTTTTCCCCATCGCGCAGGCCGATGGTTACTTCTACTCCCTGACCATCGGCGCGGGTAACGTAATATTTGCCCGCCGCCCGGTCGGGCGTGATCGCCCGGTTGGGCACCAGCAGAACGTCGCTGCGCTGTGCCGTGATCAGGTCTGCATTGGCTGTCATGCCCACGCGGATGGGCAGATCGGTGTCACCCAGCGCGAGATAGACGGCGTAGGTCACCAGCCCGCTGCCCTGGACGGCCGTATTACGCGGCGCAATCGAAACCACTGTGGCCTCAATCACCTCGTCGGGCCACGTTTCCAGGGTGATGACCGCTTTTTGGTCCAGGATGATGTTGCTGATGTCCACCTCGTCCACATCCAGCACCAGTTCCAGGCTGGTGGGGTTGAACATCTCCACCACCACACCGCTGGCCTGCTCACCGATGCTGACGTGAACGGCCGTAATCACCCCATCATACGGCGCAATCAGCGTGGCGTTGGCCAGATTTTGCTCGGCGCGGGCCAGATTGGTTTGCGCCTGAGTCAGCTGCGCCTGGGCGATGGCGATTTGCTCGTCGGTCGCGCCGCGCACCAGCCGGTCCAGCGTGGCTTCAGCGGCGGCGAGCGTCGCTTCCGCCTGGGCAATTTGCACGGCAGAGGCCCCTTCTTGCACCTGCTGTAGGCGCAGTTCGGCCGTTTTCAGCGAGGCGCTGGCCAAACTCACCGACGCCTGGGCGGCGGCAATCGAGTTTGGATCGCCGCTGCGCAGCTCGTCCAGCGTTTCCTGGGCGGCTTGCAGTTCGGCGTTAGCTTGCAAAGCGGCCGTTCGGGCCGAAAGCTCCATCGTGTCCAGCGTTTCCTGGGTGATAAACCCTTCCGGTTCAGTGACCAAAATGGTGCTGTGCGCTTCGGCGGCCTGGGTCGCGGCCGTTTGGACCAGTTCCAGCTCAATTTGAGCCGCTTCGATTTCGTTGGCGTCGGCTCCGTCGGTCAGGTCAGACAGGCGGGCGTAGGCGGCGTTGAGGTCTGCCTGGGCGGCGCGCATGTCCGCTGCGGCGGCGGCAATGTCATTGGCATCGGGTCCGTCCAGCAGGTCGGCCAGAGTGGCGGCAGCGCTAGCCACGTTGGCTTCAGCGGCGGCCAAATCCGCCTCGGTGGCCGGTTCCAGCAGGGTAGCCAGGTTGGTTTCCTGGATAATCACGGCTAGTTCGGCGTTGGCGACGTCGCGGTTGAGAACGGCCGTTTCCAACTGCAAAAGCGGGTCGTCAGCGGTTACCGAATCGCCCACGGCCACGTAAATTTCCGCCACGGTGCCGCCGCGCAGCAGGGAGAGCTCGGCCAGTTGCCCGGCCTCAATGTTGCCGCTGGCCGTGGCGCTGGCGGACAAATCACCTACAAACGCGGTGACGATGTCGCCCGTTTGCGGCGTTTGCGCGGCGGCGCTGCGCTGCCCTTGAACCAGAGCAAACAAGGCCAGCGCCAGCACGACGCCACCAATTCCAATCCAACTCCATTTATTGCGTAGTAATTTTTTCATCAGATTGTTCCTGTTTTAAAAACCCTGAGGGTTTGTTGGTTTATTGATACGTTTACAGAGAAACCCTTAGGGTTTAGCCGCCGCCAAACGGCCCTGGGCCGGTAATGTTTTCTGTCGGCTGGCTGGTGACCAGGCGCAAAACGTCCCCAGCTGCCAGGCCAGCGGTGATTTGCGTGTTTTCGCCGTCGCGCAGGCCAATCGACACTTCCACCTGGCGGAAGCTGCCGTCCGCTTGCTGCACGTCCACGTAATATTTACCCGCGGCGCGGTCAGGGGTGATGGCGGCGTTGAGCACCAGCAGCACATCGTCGCGCTGGGCGGTGATCAAATTGGCGTTAGCCGTGAGCCCGATGAGCGTGGGCAGGTCGTCCGCCTCGTAAGCCAGGTGAACGTTGTAGGTGACCAGGGCGCTGCTGGCGTCGCTGGCGCTGGGGGCGATGGCCACGATTTCGCTGTCGAATGCGCGCTCCGGCCACGCTTCCAGGGT
>CAUJGI010000630.1 GCA_963169155.1 Chloroflexota bacterium | reverse complement strand
GATTTCATAACTTAACTTCCTTTGTCTAGTTCTACCTATCGTTCAAGGCTCCCACCAAACCAATCTTAGCCAAAATGCGTCGCCAGCCGGTTCACAATCGAGTTACCAATGCTGATCGCTGAAGTGGCTGCTGGCGACGGCGCGTTGACCACATTGACAATACGCTGGCTTTCCTGAAAAGCAAAATCATCCAGCCTCGAGCCGTCGGGCTTGATCGCCTGTGCCCGAATGCCCGCCGGGGCCGGAATCATCTGCTCGCTGCGAATGTCCGGCACCAACCTTTGCAGCGCCTTCACAAACGCCGCCTTGCTGGCTGAGCGCCACATTTCGCCCAGCCCGGCGCGCCAGTACGTCTTGGCCATGCGCCGGAAGCCCGGATAGCGCAGCGTCTCCCACAAATCGCCCACGTTGATGTCCAGCTTGTTGTACCCTTCGCGGGCGAAAGCCAGCACCGCGTTGGGGCCGCATTCTACCCCACCATCAATCATGCGGGTCAGGTGCACGCCCAGGAAAGGGAATTCGGGATTGGGCACCGGGTAGATAAGTCCGTTGCACAGGTGCCGGGCTTCGGGCTTAAGCTCAAAGTATTCGCCGCGAAACGGCACAATTTGCGCCGGAACGCTGCTGGCCGTCAGGCGCGTCAGGCGGTCGGAGTGCAGCCCGGTGCAGTTGATCAGGAAATCGGCCGTAAAGTCGCCCTGGGTGGTAACGGCCGTTACCACCGCCGCCCGTTCCTGAATATCGGTTACCCGCGCGCTGCGGACGATACGGCCGTTATGCTCCTCAATAATCTCGGCAAACCGGGCAATCACCCGTTTGTAGTCGGTGATGCCCGCCTCTGGCACATGAATGGCGGCAATACCGTTGGCATACGGCTCCAGCTCGCGCAGCCGCGCCTGATCAATTAACTGACAGTCAACTCCGTTGGCTTTGCCCCGTTCATAAATCATCTGCAGCGTGGCCAGCTCACCCGCATCAACCGCCACAATCACTTTGCCGACGCGTTGGAAGGGAATCGCTTCCTGTTCACAAAACCGCTCCATCAGCGCCTTGCCTTCGCGGCAGTTTTGCGCTTTCAGTGAGCCAGGCTTGTAGTAAATGCCGCTGTGCAGCACACCAGAATTGTGCCCCGTCTGGTGCGCCCATAAAATCGACTCTTTTTCTAAAACCGTGATGGACTTACCCGGATACTTTTGGCAGAGACTGTAACCAGTTGCCAGCCCCACAATACCGCCACCAAGAATAAGAATATCAGAATGGGTCATGGTGTAAAACATCCCCCTAGTGCAGTTGGGCGCAAATAAACCAGCAATAAAAGCAGCGTATGTGCCCAACTGCTTAAGTGTTTCGCCGTATCCACTAACTGAAGGCTTATTTACGCTGCGAAACACTAGATGATGCTGTCGTTCAGAAAACAAAGATGACCGCCATAATACTACACCATTTATCACGAGTAAGTAGCGTGATTTGCCTATGAAGCTCCCTACATGGGCGGCCAGACGGGTGGGAAACGGCCGTCAGCCGGTAAGTTGGTAGAAAGCAGAATCGTAATAAAGTGAGCTTATCCTTAAAAATTGTTGCAATTTCATGAAATTGAGCATGTTGAGTTACTAGCGGATCACCAGTGTTCCTTGAGGTACGGGCGGGATATCAAAGTAAGGTTTACAATACAATAGATCAACCATTGATCTGTGCCGCAATGTAGACATCGAAGCCATTTATTATTTACAAACCCTGTCAATATTGCTGATGACTTCTCTAAATTGAAAGGATAGCCTTTCTAACCACGAGCTGTAGATAGCCATTCCTGATGCAGTGTTTGATGAGAATGCATTGGTCACGCTTTTGGTTAGGCTGATAGATTTTTGTGTTGTTCAGTTGCGGCCAGCTCTCCCAACCTCTAAATACCACCATTGGCGGCTGTAATGATAGAAAAAGCTATAGAGGGAGTGATAAGTAAAAATGAATCTCAATTCACTGCCCGCAAAACATGAGCCCATCGCGATTGTCGGCATTGGCTGCCGCTTCCCCGGAGCTGTTCACAGCCCCGAGAGTTTTTGGAATCTGCTGCGCCGCGAAGTAGAGGCGATTTCCGAAATCCCTGCCAGCCGCATCGACCTAGACCGCTTTTTTGACGAGCGGCCCGCCACCCCTGGCAAAATCATGAGCCGCTGGGGTGGCTACCTGGACGATATCGACCGCTTTGACGCCTACTTTTTTGGTATTGCCCCGGTGGAAGCGGAGCGGCTGGATCCCCAGCAGCGGCTGCTGCTGGAGGTGGGCTGGGAAGCCCTGGCCGACGCCGGACAGCCCCTCACGAATCTGGCTGGCAGCGACACCGGCGTGTTTGTCGGCATGTGGCTCAACGATTTTGAAGGCCGCCTCTTCAAAAACACCGACCTGGTTGATTTTTACATGACAACCGGCAGCGGCCGTTACGCGGCATCGGGTCGGCTTTCCTTTTTCTTTGGCTTTCAGGGACCCAGCATCACCATCGACACCGCCTGTTCGTCGTCGCTGGTTTCGGTGCACCTGGCCTGCCAGAGCCTGCGCCAGGGCGACTGTCGTATGGCCCTGGCCGGTGGAGCCAACACCATTTTGCAGCCGCACATCACCATTGCCTACTCACAATCTAAAATGATGGCCCCCGACGGGCACTGCAAGTTTGGCGATCACCGGGCTGATGGTTACGTGCGCAGCGAGGGCGCGGGCCTGGTGGTCCTCAAGCGCCTTGCCGATGCCTTTGCCGACGGCGACCGCATTTACGCCGTCATCCAGGGCAGCGCGGTGAACAACGACGGCCGTTCCGGCGACTACCTTGCTACCCCTTCCCCGGCCGGGCAGATGGAAATGCTGCGCCGCGCCTACCACAACGCAGGCATCACCCCGGACAAGGTGCAGTACATCGAAGCCCACGGCACCGGCACCCGCGCTGGCGACCCCGTGGAAATTGGCGCGATTGGCCAGGTTTGCTCGGTGGGCCGCCCGGCCGATCAGCCGCTGTACGTCGGCTCCGTCAAAACCAACCTGGGGCACACCGAAGGCGCTGCCGGCGTCGCCGGGCTGATCAAAATTGCCCTGGCCGTGTACCACCGCCAGATTCCCGCCAGCCTGCACCTGGAGCATAAAAATCCGGCCATTCCCTGGGACGAATACAAACTGGACATTCCCCGCACCCTGACCCCCTGGCCTGCGGCCGAAACGGCCGTTGCCGGGGTCAGCGCCTTTGGCATTGCCGGAACCAACGCCCACATCGTTGTCTCGGAAGCGCCACCCGTGGTTGAAAAATCGGCACCCGTGGCCGCGCCCTTCATTTTACCGCTCTCCGCCCAAACGCCAGAGGCCCTGCGGGCGGTGGCCCAGGCTGCCCACACCTTCCTGGCCCGCGACGATGCGCCCGATTTGCCTGATTTGCTGTACACAACGGCCGTTCGCCACACTCACCTGGAACAGCGCCTGGCTCTGGTGGCCGATGACCAACCTGGTTTACAGGCCCAACTCGCCACCTTCCTGGCTGACGATGCCCAGCCGGGCATCGTTACCGGCAAGGCCACCACGGACAAGCCGCACAAGGTGGCGTTTGTCTTTCCCGGCCAGGGGGCACAGTGGTTGGGCATGGGGCGCGAACTGCGTCAGCAGGAACCCGTTTTCCGCGAGGCGCTGGCCCGCTGTGAAGCCGCCATGCACCCCTTTGTCGATTGGTCGCTGGAGGCCCAGCTGCTGGCTCAGCCGGAGGACGCCCACTACCGCCTGGACCAGATCGACGTCATCCAGCCCGTGCTGCTGGCGCTGGAAATTGCCTTCGCCGAACTGTGGCGCGCCTGGGGCGTGCCGCCCGACGCCGTCATCGGGCACAGCATGGGGGAGGTGGCCGCCGCGTTCATCGCCGGGGCCATCACCCTGGACGACGCCATGCGCGTCATTTGCCGCCGCAGCCAGCTCATGCGCCGCACCAGTGGGCAGGGGGCGATGGCGGTGGTGGAGTTAACGGCCGTTCAAGCCCAACAACGTCTAACGGGGCGCGAATCCCAACTGTCCGTCGCCGTCAGCAACAGCCCGCGCTCCACCGTCGTGGCCGGGGAGACGGCCGCGCTGGACGCCCTGCTGGCCGAACTCGAAGCAGAGGGTGTTTTCTGCCGCAAGGTGAAGGTGGACGTCGCCTCGCATAGCCCGCAAATGGAGCCGCTGCAGCCAGAACTGCGCGCCTTTCTCGCCGACGTGCAGCCGCAGGCCGGGCACACGCCCATCTACGCCACCTCCCAGGCTCGCGTCACCGACGGTGCCGACATGGACGCCGCTTTCTGGGTGGCCAACCTGCGCCAGCCGGTGCAGTTTGCCCAGATGGATGAACAGCTGCTGGCCGACGGCTACACCATTTTTATCGAAATGAGACCTCACCCGATTTTGCTGCCTGCGTTGCAGCAGGTGTGTGCCCACGTCGGCGCGGTGGGCGTTACCGTCGCCTCCACGCGCCGCGACGAACCGGAGCCGCTCACTCTGCTGGCCGCGCTGGGCCAGCTCTACACCGTGGGCTACCCGGTCGATTGGGCCAGACGGTACCCATCGGGCCAGGTAGTCAGCCTGCCCCCCTACCCCTGGCAGCGGGAGCTGTTCTGGTACGAACCGCCAAACCCGGTGGCCAGCCGCGCCCAGCTGGCGCATCCGTTTTTGGACGACTACCTGCCGTCGGCGACCGGTGAGCACATTTGGGAAGGTTCGCTCAGCCTGAGCCGCATTGCTTACCTGGCCGATCACCGCGTTGGCGACACGGCCGTTTTCCCCGCCGCTGGTTTTATCGAAATGCTTCTGGCCGCGGCGCAGCAGGTTCACCCTGATGCTTCTCTGGCCCAGGTCTCGCTCCTGGAAGCGCTGCCCCTGTCCGATGAGACCTGCCAGGTGCAGCTTATCCTCAAGCCGGACGTGGCCGGTGCAGGCGTTGCCCAGTTTTTCAGCCGCCTGCCCGGTGCCGCCGAATGGACCCTGCACGCCAGCGCCCAGGTGCCGCTGACGGACGCACCGGTTCAAGCACCAACTCTGCCCACCCCAACAACCGATCCCCTGCCTGCGGCGCAGCATTACCGCGCCACGGCCGTTCGCGGGCTGCCCTATGGTCCGGCGTTCCAGGGTGTACGGCAGCTGTGGCCATTGGACGACGGCGTGTTGGGTGAGCTGATTTTGCCTGAAGCCGCTGCATCTGGCGCAGCCGGTCATTTGCTGCCGCCTGCTTTGCTTGATGCCGCTTTCCAACTGCTGCTGGCCACGCTGCCGCCGGGTAAGGCGACGTATTTGCCGGTGTCTGTGGATAAGGTGTGGTTAAACGGCAGTTTCTCCTCTAATGCCGCGCTGGTTGGTTATGCCATGCCCCAGCCGGTTGACGATGGGCTGCAAGGCGACGTCTTCATTTTTGCCGATGGGCAGCTGCTGCTGGCCGCCACCGGTCTGCATATGCAGCCGCTGCGCCAACAAACGGAATCGGTGGCCGACTGGTTGTATACCGTCAACTGGCAGGCGCAGCCGTTGGCGCAACGGCCGCAGCCTTCCTTCGCCGCACCGGGCCAATGGCTCATCTTTGCCGATGCGGCGGGCCTGGGCCAGCAGCTGGCCGAACGGCTGCGTCCCGCGGGCGAGCTGGTCCACCTGCTCACCAAACATGATGTGAACGGCGCTGATCCGCAAGCTGTAGCCGAACGATTCGCGGCGCTGCCGGGGGAACGGCCGTTGCGCGGCATCATCCACCTGTGGAGCCTGGACAAAACCGATCCGACCGATGACCACGATTTGCTCAGCGTGCTGCATCTGGTGCAGGCGATGGGGCAGCGGGGCGATGAACCCGCACCGCGCCTCTGGCTGGTCACGCAGGGTATGGCCGGGGCGGCGCTGTGGGGGCTGGGCCGCGTGCTGGACCACGAGCATCCCGAGCTGGCCTGCCAGCGCATCGATCTGGTGGCGGCTTTGCCCAACCTGGACGACGTCTGGGCCGAGCTGTGGGCCGATGATGGTGAACGGGAGGTGGCGCTGCGGGCAGACGGCCGTTTTGTCTCTCGTCTCGTTCCATTTACGCCGCAAACGCAGGCTGAACCGGTGGTGAAAACGGCCGTGCCTGGCCAGCCGTACCGCGTCACCGTCACCGAACCAGGCATTCTGGACAATTTGCAGCCGCTGCCGCTGGTCCGCCGCCAGCCGGGACCGGGCGAAGTTGAGCTGGCAGTCTGCGCCACTGGTCTTAACTTTATGAACGTCATGGCCGCTCTGGGCGCGCTGCCTGGCTACGACAACGGCGTCGGGCCGTTGGGGATTGAGTGTGCGGGCGTGGTAACGGCCGTTGCCGCCGATGTAACCCGGTTCAACATAGGCGATGCCGTTATGGGCATTGCCTTCGACAGCCTGGGCAGCCACGCCGTCACCGATGCCCGGCTGCTGGTGTCCAAACCGGAGTTACTCTCGTTTGCCGAAGCCGCCGCCATGCCCATCGTTTTCCTCACTGCCTACTACGCACTGTGCCAGCTGGGCCGGATGCGCGCGGGCGAGCGGGTGCTGATTCACGCCGGGACTGGCGGGGTGGGCCAGGCAGCGATTCAGTTGGCCCAACATGCCGGGGCCGAGATTTTGGCCACGGCGGGCACGCCGGAAAAACGGGCCTACCTGCGTGACCAGGGCATTGCCCACGTTATGGATTCGCGGTCGTTGGCTTTTGGCGATGAGGTGTTGGCGGCGACCAACGGCGCAGGTGTGGACCTGCTGCTGAACTCGCTGGCGGGTGAGGCGGTGCTGAAAGGGCTGGCGATTTTACGGCCGTACGGCCGTTTCCTCGAAATCGGCAAGCGCGACATTTACGACAACAGCCGGATTGGCCTGCAGCCCTTCCAAAAGAACCTGTCCTACTTTGCCATCGACCTGGACCGTATGGCGCGCGAGCGCCCGGCGGAAATTGGCGAAATGCTGCACACGCTGCTGGATTTGTTTGAGGCGGGGGCGATACGGCCGTTGCCCATCCACGAATTCCCCGTCGCCGAAGTGAGCGAGGCTTTTCGCTTGATGGCCCAGGCCCGACACATCGGCAAAATTGTGATTACTCAGGAGCTTGTGGCGGAATCTGCGGCGCAGCCGCCTGATTCCACTCGCGCCACCTACCTGATCACCGGCGGGTTGGGTGCGTTGGGTTTGTTGACGGCCCGCTGGCTGGCCGAACGCGCCCCGTGCGACCTGGTGCTGCTCAGCCGCCGCCCGCCGAACGATGTTGTTCAGGCGGCCATTGCCGAACTGGAGCAGTTGGGCGCGCGGGTGCTGACCCGGCAGGCGGATGTGGCCAATCGAGACGAACTGCAACTGGTGCTGGCCGACATTGACGCCACGCTGGCGCCGCTGCGCGGGGTGGTTCACGCGGCGGGCGTGCTGGCCGATGGCACCTTGCAGCAGATGGACGCGGCCCGCTTCCGCCAGGCGCTGGCCCCCAAAGTGCGCGGTGCCTGGCACCTGCACACGCTCACCCAGGCACACCAGCTGGACTTTTTTGTGCTCTTTTCCTCGGTGACGGCCCTGCTGGGCACGCCGGGGCAGGGCAACTACGCCGCCGGGAACGCCTTCCTGGACGCCCTGGCGCACCATCGTCAGGCCAGCGGCCTGCTCGCCCTGAGCATCAACTGGGGGCCGTGGGCTGCGGTGGGTCTGGCCGCCGCCGACGCCAGCCGGGGCGACCGGCTGGCCTTTCGCGGGGTCGGGTCGATTACGGCCGAGCAGGGAGTAGCGGCGTTGGCCCGGTTGCTGGAAGAACCATCGGCCCAAGTTGCCGTCATGCCCTTTGACCTGGCGCTGTGGCAGGAATTTTACCCGGCGGCTCGCGACAACCATTTTTTTGCGGCGCTGGCTGGGGAGAGTGAGCGTGGTGGCGG
>CAUJGI010000629.1 GCA_963169155.1 Chloroflexota bacterium | reverse complement strand
CGGCCAGTGCTGTTTTGGCCGCATCCAGGTCACGAATGTCGGCCTGAATTTGGCGAGCGCCTTCAGGCATCGCCCGGCTGGACTGCCCGCGATTGAGCAGCGTCAGCTCGTGTCCCCGCTCAATAGCTAACTGCGCACAGGCAGAACGGATGATGCCCGTGCCCCCAATAAACAAAATTTTCATAATTTCTCCCGGGTAATATCGGCTGGTGGTTAGTGGCTGGTACCAGTCACTAACCACCAACCACCAGCCACTACGCCTATTCAAGCTGCCAGTTGTGTGGCGCAAACCAATTCTTGCGCATGGCCAGCAGCAGCAGGACGATGCTCAGGCCAATAACGGCCGTCATGATACCAAACAGCAAACTCGGCCCCCACCTATCGTAAATGTAGCCGTTTAATGTCGAGGTGAGCAGCGGGGCCAGCCCCAAAAATGCCGCCTGGAACACCGACTGGGCCGTGGAGGTCCAGCCCAGCGGAGCGCGTTCGTTGAGCAGCTGCACCATCACCACAAACAGCAGGCCGTAGCCCGCCCCCTTGATGACGCTGAACACAATCAGCGCTGTGGGCGACCCGGCCAGGGCATAACCCAACATGGAGACGGCCAGCAGGGCCATAGCCAGCAGGAGGGTCTGCGGCCCCTTTAGCCGCTTGATGATCGCCCCACTTTGCCGCATGATCGGCACTTCAGCCAGGGCAGAAAGGCCAAACAGCAGCCCGATATGGGTCTCATTACCGCCCAGCTGGGTGACAAACACTCCGCCAAAAACAAAGGTACTGAACAGGGCCATGCCCAGCAAAAAGGCGGTAGTGTAAATGATCACCAGACCCTTGTCTTGCGCCAGAACGAGGACGGAGCGACGGCCGTTTCCCTGCGCCAACTCCCCTTCTTCCAGCTTGCCCGCCACAAAAAGCGCGGGCAAAACGGCCACCGCCGCCGCCAGAAACATGTTGCTGTACCCCACCCGCTGCCACGCCATACCGCTAAGGATGGAAACGGCCGCAAAGCCAAACGACCCCCACAGCCGCATGTCGCCGTAGTTCAGGCGGTGGCGCGTGGCCATGCGGGCAATCACGCCGTCGGCAATGGGTAGGCTGGGGCTGCGCATCACCGATTCCACAATGACCAGCAGCAGAAAAACCGCAAAGCTGGTCGGGAAGCGGTACAAAATCAGCACCGCCGCCCAACCCACCAGGCTAACTTGCAGCAGGCGCAGCCGCCAGCCGCGCCGGTCGGCCAGGGAGGAAAGCGATGGGGCGACACCGAAGGCAAACAGGGGAAAAACGGCCGATAAAACGCCAATCTGCGTGCCGCTAAAGCCCCGCTCCAACAGGTACACATTAAAATAGGGCGCATACAAAGCCACCATCGGCCAGAAAAAGCCGTAATAAGCCGACCCAATTGTGGCGGGCCGGACAGGCCGAAACGCCAGACGTTTAGAAATCATGGATTACTCCAAAAGTAAATTGGTGAGCCAGCCAGTAAGCCAGCCCCAAGGGATTTGATTATATGCGGGTTGGTGGCAAAAAGGGATGGGTAACCGGGCCGTGGCCAGCCTCCGATTGTCCTATGAGCGGTCAGCTGGCTGGGGATGTGATAGGCAATATTGGAGTTAACGTTATGTCAAAAATAATCCGCAGATTTCGCAGATTTACGCAAATTACAGGCAAAAAATCTGCGAAATCTGCGTTAATCTGTGGATCAGTTCTTATTTCCGATTTTGTCTACTGTACGCCACCTGGTTGTTAGTCAGCAGGTTCCAGGGTGAAGCGGAACGGGAAACCTTCCAGGCGGGCGGCCATCGTGGCGCTCTTCACCCGCCGTTCGGCTTCGGACCTGGGCAGCGTATCGACCACCGACAGCCCTTCGTTATGGACCTGCCACATGATCGCTTCGGCAAAGATGAGCGGCTTTTTGAACACCTGCACCATGATGCGCACCACAAACTCCATGGTGGTGATGGGATCGTCGTGAGCAATCACTTTCCAGCGCGGCTCCAGCGCCTCGTCCTGGTGGGTGTGAATCTCCTTTTCAACTTCGGTGCCGGAAGAAACGGCCGTCATCACCCAACCCTGCTGCCCATGTGCCGTTAAGAAAAATTCGCCTGTCATCATTTCCTTCATCTGCCAATTTTCCAGGCATTTTAGAGCAAGTAAGCCGGAATGGCGACCTACAGCC
Source organism: Chloroflexota bacterium (assembly GCA_963169155.1). Taxonomy (GTDB): domain Bacteria; phylum Chloroflexota; class Anaerolineae; order Promineifilales; family Promineifilaceae; genus Leptofilum. Next base: position 1,298 of record CAUJGI010000629.1, on the reverse strand, counting down.
AGCAGCAACCGGAGAAAGCGTGAATTTTTATGCACTTTTTGGGTTCGTAACGAAGATCGACAGATTTATGGTTACTATCTGCTCTTACGCCCGAGTTCGTAATAGCATATCTCGTAATGTGAGTAAGTGTCATGAAAAAAATAGCCATCCCCTTCATTTTGATAATCGTCACCTTTTTGTTAACCGGTAATTTGTTGGCCATGCCGCCCAGCGCCACTACCCGTGGCACCATACGCGGCACGGTGTATCTGGATGCCAACGGCGACGGCCGTTGCGGCAGCAGCAGCAATGAACTGCCCGTACCCAATATCGATCTCACCTTTGTGACCCAGGCCAACGACCAGCGCGCCGCGCTCTACACCGGCAGCAACGGCACCTATGGCCTGCCCTCAGCGGGACAAGGCACCTGGTTGGTAACGGCCGTTCCCAACCCATCTTTGTGGCGCGTCACCTCGGCCAATCCGGTGCAGGTCAACCTCTCGGACCGCGATGGCTGGGTAAAGCTGAATATAAACTTCTGCGTTCAGACTGCGCCCGGGGTTAGCGTATCCACCGCCCGGCTGCAAACCCTGCCGGAAAGCGATGCCGCCGCTGTTCTGCAATCCATCCCCGCGCCGGTAAACACCAGCGGGATGAGCAATTCGGCCATCTCCGAGCAGCTGCTTACCAATCCACCAGCCCCTCAGCCTGCGCCAAACCTGGAAGCGACCGCCGCCACGGAAGTAACGGCCGTTCCCGCCGAAAGCTGGCTGACCTACCTGAACTATTTTCGCACAATTGGCGGCCTGACCCCGCTGCAAAACTCCCCGACCCTTTCATCTGGCAGTCAGCTGCACAGCCGCTACATGGTGCTCAATGACGCTCCAATTGCCCACAGCCAGAGCACCAGCAACCCACTCTACACGCCGCAGGGTAACCAGGCGGCCAAAAATGGTAACATTTTTGCCACCACTCAAATCCAGGCGGACCATACCTGGGCCATCAACTTTTGGATTTCGGCGCCCTTCCACCTGGTGCCTATCATTAATCCCGCGCTGGAGACGGTGGGTTACGGCAATTTTAACGCGCCTAACGGCACCTTCCGCATGGCCGCCGTGCTGGACGTCCGCTCGGAGCACGGCAGCGGCAGCGGTGCCACCTACCCGCTCTACTTCCCGGGCGATGGCGCCACCACCTGGGTGGTGCGCCACAGCCTGTTTGAGTGGCCCGATCCGCTGGCCAGCTGCCCGGGGTATCAACGTCCCGCCGGCGCACCCATCGTCTTGCAGTTGGGGGATGGCAGCACCACGCCTCGGGTA
>CAUJGI010000628.1 GCA_963169155.1 Chloroflexota bacterium | reverse complement strand
GTACCTCAAAATGCAAATGAGGACCAAGCGCCACGCCTGCGCTGCCAACACCGCCTAACACATCGCCGGGGTTCACGACTTGTCCGGTGGTGATGGCGACGGATTCCAGGTGGCCGTACAGCGTGTAGATAGTGTGCCCCTCCCATTGCCAATCCATTTCAACGACGACGACACGGCCGTAAAAATCTGCCTTTGGGCCAAAGAGCGTTTCCATATCTTCCCCAGCGTAAAGCACAGTGCCAGGGCCAACGGCGACGACTGGCGTACCGGGGTCGTTGGCAATGTCTACAGCCCGATGAGGGACAAGCCGCTGGTTGTAAGTCATGCCAAACCGATAGGGAGCGGAGGGAATATTGTTGCCATCTACCGGGCGACTAAACCACAAATGAGATTGGCTGCCGTCTATTTCAATGGGCGGTTTTAACAGCAGCGTGGGATTTGTAGTGGGCCAGGGTTCGCGGGTGGGTGTAGGCCAGGCCGTTTGCTCTGGGTCTACCGTGGCCGCCGGCGGCTGACTGGGAATGGGTGTGACAGTTGCCGTTTCCGTTGGGGGATGTTGCGTGTTCGTGGGGAAAGGCGTTGGGGTGGCAGCGCCGGTAGGAACGGCCGTCGGGGTAGCCGGTTCAGACGTATCAGTCGCCGTCACAGTGGCCGGTGGAGATGAGGCGGGCGTGGGCGAAACGGACGGGGAGGCAGACGGGGGAACGGTCGTCATATCACTTACCTCTGCAGGACGATTTCCCGGCCACCAAAACAAGCCCCATATGACGGCAATGCCCACAACGGCCGTACCATAAACTGGAATCCAAAAACGCTTCTTGCTGGATGTAGAGGTCAACAGGTTGCTTTCCTTTTTTGAGGAATTATGATGAAGGTGTGGCAAAAGGCAAAAAGAAGGGTTCCGGCGTGGGCAATTGTTGTAAATAGGTTTCTAACACCGGCCAGTAGATCTCAAAATTGGCTTGTTCCAGAAGCTGATCTTGTAACGCAATTTCTAAATCTTCGTGTTTTTGCTGGGTAAGTATTTCCTCAATAAACGGCCGTGCTTCTTCCATATCCACCGTTTCCGGCTCTGTGCGCTCAATCACCTGCACGATGTACAGGCTGCCGCCAAACTCAAACGGCGGACTGATTTCATCTACCTGCAACCCCGCGACCGCTTCATGGAAGGGATGCATTTCAAATTCGGCCAGGATGTCGCCGCTTTCGCCTATCCAGCCAGGCATTTCACCACCATTGGCGGCTGTTTCCGGGTCTTCCGAGTATTCTTGAGCCACCGCGGAAAAATCCTCTCCATCTTGGAACAGGCCGGGGGCCAATTTTTCATATGCTTCGTCAGCCCGCTGCCGAGCTGAGGCGGCCTCATCCTCGCTATTGCCCAGCCCAATACGGATATAGCGAATTCGCGCCTGGGGCGGGAAAGCCATCAGTTCCTGGTTTTCCTGGTAATACTGCTGAATTTCCTCATCAGTTATCTCAATCTTATCATCCACCTCTTCCTGGTGCAGCATCTGCTTCAAAATTTGCAGCCGGGCCTCATCGGCCAGTTCCTGGTTTTCCACGTCCAGCAGCCTTTCGTTGGCATCGGCCACCAGCAGCAGCCGCTCGATGAGGCGCTCGGCCAGGTCTTTCATCCCTTCCGGCCCGGCAAATTGGGCCTGCACCGTGAAGGGCAGCTCCTGATATTCCTGGTAAAACTCGCCGACGATATAGCGGTTGCTTTTGATCGTGAAGAGGGTTTTGTCAGCGTTGGCGCCGAACCAATCATCCATGACCTGGGGGGCCACGGCCGTTTCCACCAGGCTGCGCACCTCTGCAAAGGTCTGCGTGCGGGCATTCTGCTTCTCCTGCAGCCGCACGATGTAGAAAGCATCCCCGGCGCGGAACACGTCACTCAACTCCCCCTCCGTCAGGGCAAATACGGCTGTATCCCATTCATCACCGCGTGTCCCTTCAAACAGCGTCGCCCCAGAAGTGACAACCGCCGCCGGAATGTCGCTCGGAATGTCGCCAAAGTTGGCTCCGGAGCGCAGTTGCAATAGCGCATCGTCGGCTGCCTGCCGTGCGGCCATTTCATCCTCGCCAATGGGAAACTGGAGTTCGTCCACCGTTGCCTGGCGCGGCAGGGCAAACTGGTCACGGTTTTCCTCATAATAGCGACGCAGATCGTCTTCGGTTGGCGGCGGCACGTCCAGCAGTTCAAAGAAGCGGGTGACGGAGGCGTTATCCTTGAGTTGTTCAATGTAGTTGGTGACGTAATCTTGTTCCTTTTCCGCTACCAGTGTTTGCCGAATCTGCTCGCGCACGGCCGTTAGTGGTTGGTCGCCAAACGACGCTTGATTCTCATTGTAATACGCCTGAATTTCACTCTCCAATACGGGGATATCTCCTTCATGCAACTGGCCTTCCAGCGCTTGCAGGTTAAGTTCCTCGTTGATGTGCTGCATCGTGTGGCTGAACGTCTCCTCGCTCTCCGGCTGGCGCCCGGCTGCCCACCGGGAAACCAGTTCATCCATCACCATGTCTTCCAGCACCAGCAAGATTTCCTCGGGCAAATGGCTCTGGTCGCCAACTTCGCTCCCTTCCAGTTGCGCCAGGTGCGCTTCCAGGTCGGCCAGGGTAATCTGGCCGCCGTCAAAGGTAGCCACGACGTCTGGCGCAGGCGCTTTAGGGGCCGTCCAGCGCGCCCACAGGCCACTGCTGTAGACAAACCAGGCACCGACGACAAGTAGGATGATAAATCCGAAAATACTCCCCCAACTGCGCCGCCGTGTCCGTTCTGGCGCCAGCGTTGGTGTTGTCTCATGGCCTGTGACGACAGCTTCACCCGGCGCTGCCGGCTGCGTCTCCAGAATAGAATTGGCGTTTGCCAGATCATGATCGAGCGGGGGGGTGACGGCCGTCTGGTGGTCGTTCCCCGTATCAGCCAGAGCGTCTGCCTCAAAGCCCGGCTGTGCCTCAAAAGTTTCAGGAGATACCACTTCCGTTTCCGGCCCGGCAGCCGCGCCGGACGGGCCAGCTTCCCCCTCAGTCGTTTCCCCAGCATCTTCTGAAGAGAGTACGGCCGGCGGCTTCGTTTCCTGCGTTTTTCCCAGCAGGGCCGCCCGCATATCTTCCAGAACTTGCTTCCATCCTTCAGCCATATTGTGTGCTTCCTGAAAAAACGCAGAGACGCGGACACGCAAAGAGGTTTTCTCTCTGGCAGTTGAGCGCCGCTGCGTTACCTTTTTTCAGTGGATTCATTGATCACTGTTTCCCGATTCATTACCGGTGGCATTGCCAAACAGCCGTAAATTCACCGAGCCGCCATTTTCACTATCCACCACATATACCTGCACGCGAGGCAAAACCTTCTCCAACGTTTCCAGGTAGAGGCGATAGCGCGTCACATCCTCGCCATAAATTTGCGAATTCGTCCCATACTCTGCCAGCACCGAGGCAAATGCCTGGGCGGCACCGTTGGCCTGCGCCAGGGCATCCGATCGGTAAGACTGCGCGTTTGCCAGAACTTGTTGCGCCTGTCCCCGCGCTTCAGGAATGGTGCTGTTGGCATAGCCATTGGCCTCATTGATGGCCCGCGCCTTATCCTCACGGGCGCTGTTCACATCCGTAAAAGCGTCGGCCACTTCGTCAGGCGGGAAGGCTTTCTGCAAGTTAATGCCGACCACAACCAGACCGCTGCCGTAGGCGTCCAATTTTCGCTGCATTTCAGATTGAACGTTCTGCTGCAGCGATTGGCGCTCGGTGGTGAGAATGGCGTCAACCGGCTGGCGGCT
>CAUJGI010000627.1 GCA_963169155.1 Chloroflexota bacterium | reverse complement strand
TTCCGCCAGCGCCACCGCCCGCTGCGTCAGCGCCAGCCCACCCGGCCGGATCGTATTTCCGGTCACGCGCTGCACGCCGGGTAGTTCGTAGACGTTGCAAACTTGGTTCATAGCTGCAATGAACGTGAAACGTGAGGCGTGAAACGTGATGTTGGAAAAATCACGTTTCACGTTTCACGCATCACGCCTACTTATCCTCCAACGTCTTTTCCACTTCCGCCATCTTGCCCAGCGCCAGCGCCTCTGGCACAAACACCTGGCCACATTCCGGGCAGACCGGCATGTCTACCGGGAAGCTGCTGCCCAGGTAGGCAACGTCCACTTTTTTGGTGACCAGGGCCACCTGGCAGCGGGCACAAATCCAGTTGGCGGCGTCGGCGAGATCGAGTTTGATGCTCACGGCCGTTTTCCCTCCCCCACATCCATGCGATGACTGTAAGCGTTAAACACCGTGTAGCCGCCGTCGCCGTCGGGCAGGTATTCCACCCAGTAGGTCACCGTGTTGGGCCGGAACTGCGCCAAAAAATGGCCCGACTGCGGACTGAGCAGCTTCTGGCCGGTGCGTTCGGCAAAGGCGATCACCTGCTGCACGTCTGCCACCAAAACCAACCGATCTTCCAGCAAAGCCAGCACCGCGTCGCTCAAATTGAGCTGGATGCTGGCGTATTCTTCTTCTCCACTCACAGTTTCACCCCATCGTTCTTGCAGCAGCTGTCGTTTGAGCCGGGCGCGGTTTTCATGCTTTTGCGAAAAGCCCGGCCCACGGCCGCCGTCGCGGTTGCCGTGGGTGGTCGAACCAAAAATCAGGTCCAGCAGATGGCGCGTTGGTTTGCCCTGGGCGGCAAAAAAGTCGCGGCAGACGGCGCAGTAGGTCACATAATCGGCCGGGCTCTCGGCGATGCGCCGCGCCACCACCTTTTTGGCCAGGTCGCGATTGGCGTATACCATCAGCCCACCAAAGCCGCAGCAGGTCGTGGTCTCACGGCTGCGCGGCAGTTCCTCAATATCATACCCCAGCTGGCCGACGAGCTGGCGCACGCTGTCCTGCACGGCCGTTTCATACCGGGTTGTGCAGGGGTCATGAATGGCGATTGTGTCGCTGGGGGTGAGAACGGCCGTTTCTGGCAACCCCTTCTCCGCCAGCAGCGTGTAGAGCGACACCAATTCCACCTCCGGCAGCCGTGCCTGGAACGTCTGCAGACAGCTGGAGCAGGCCAGCACTACCTTGGGGCGGCCCAATTCTTCATAATTTTGCTGGAACTGCGCCAGGGCGTCGTCGCGCAAATCGTTGCGGCCCGCCCAATCGGCGGGAGCGCCGCAGCAGCCCAACATCAGCCCCACGCCGCTGGTCAGGTTGGCTTGCAGGTAGTCGTAAACGGCCGTAACCTGCCCCGGTGCCGATCCCGACAATTGACAGCCGGGGAAAAAGACGTATTCGCTTGTCGTCGTGCCCGGCTGGTTGCGCGCCAGGGCAAATTTGTCGCTGTTGCTGAACGCCATGTCGCGCAGGGCAAATTCGTGCGCCGAGGGCGGCATCCGTTTTTGCTGCACCATCACGCTGCGGGCCGATTTACCCACCGCGCCCATCTCAAACTTGGTGGGGCAAACGGCCGCACACAGCCCGCAGGTGGCGCAAGCGTTGATAAACTGGTTGGCGTGCCGCTCACCCATCACGATGGACAAATTGTTGTACACCGTGCGCACGTATTTGCGCGGATAGCTACCGTATGCTTCAAGGTATTCACATACCTTTACACATTCCAGGCATTGGCACTGAATGCAGCGCTGCGCTTCGGCAATCGCTTCGTCGCGGTGGTACCCTTCTGGCGGCAGCGGCACCACCGCGGCCGGTTCGATGCCCGCCGTGTTGGTGACCAGCTTGGTCTCGTACGCCCCCTCGTTGCTGCGCGAGGCGGTCAGCGAGACGTTTTGCAGGTAGCGGTCGATGGAGATGGCGGCGCGACGGCCGTCGCTCATCGACGTAATGGGCGACCAGGTTTCGCGCAGCAGGCTGCCCCCGGCAAAGAGGTTGGACTGGTCGGTGGCGTAAGTCACCGGATCTACAGTGACGTCCGCCTTGCCGGTAGCCAGGTAGACGGCGTCGTAGGTGGCGCAGACAGCCTCCACACACGGCGTGGTTTCCAGCAGGATATCCACTTCCAGCGCGTCCAGCACCGCCAAATCCTGCGCGATGAGCGCACGCGGCAGCGTGTTTTCCGGCACATCCCAGATACGTCCGCCCAGCCGGTTGGACGCTTCAATCAAAGCGACAGTGTACCCTTTGCGGGCCAGGTCGTGAACGGCCGTTAACCCACTCAACCCGCCGCCAATCACCGCCACCCGCTGGCCCCTGGCCTTCAGCGGCTTCACCGGTGGTCGCGCAGCGTCCAGCGGCAGACACGCCTGCTCCAGAGCGCGAATGGCAATCGGGCCACCAATCTCGCCGCGATGGCACATGCCGCGGCACGGCTCCTCACAAATCCGGCTGATGATGCCGGGGAACGGCACGCTTTTAGCGAAGATGGCGCGCCCCGCCTCAAACTCCCCCTGGCCCAGCGCGGCCAACATGCCGCGCACGTCCACATGCAGCGGACAGCCGGCCTGGCACGGCGGCGCTTCATCCTGGATACATTTCGCTTCCAGGTCACGCAGCCCTTTTTGATCCATGAAATCAGTCATTGTGTAGAAAAAAAGTGAAACAGTGGACGGCCGTTTCTCACCGCCCACTGTTCCGCATCGTTAAACGTCAGGCTGAAGATTGGACCATTTTGTTCACTTGCCAGATTGCATCTGAAGCAAAAAATGGTCCAATCTCACGGTAACCAATTAGAATGCCGGTTCCAGCTCAAGTTCGGCGAGAGGTTTGTTCTTCAAACCGGCCAGCACTTTTTCTGGGCGGGCGGGCAGGTGGGTGATACGCACACCTGTGGCGTGGTTGATCGCGTTGACAATGGCCACATGCGGCGAGGTCAGCGGCAGTTCGCCCACTCCGGCGGCACCAAACGGGCCATCGGGACGCGGGGTTTCCACGTAGATGAGCTCCATGTCGTCGGGGATGTCGCGGGAGAACGGGACACCGGCTCCCAGCATTGTCGAGTGCTTCTCGATGTCCTCGAAGTCCTCCGACAGCGCCAGGCCGATACCCTGCGCCAGACCGCCGTACATCTGCCCATCCACCACCAGGCGGTTGTTGATCTTGCCGACATCGGCAACGGCCGTAATCTTCTCCACGACCGTCTTGCCTGTCTTCACGTCCACATCCACCTCGGCCATAAACACGCCGTACATGTACACGGCAAACGGCTTGCCCTGCCCATTTTCGTCGCAGTTGGTGGCGTTGGCCGCCGCCCACTTGCCTTTGTAGAGCAGTTCGATGTCCTCAGCGACCATTTCGTCGTAGGTGCGGAAGCCGCCTTGCGGCTTGCGCATCGCCGCCATCAACTGGTCGGCCGCATTTTTGATGGCATTGCCGATCATCACCTGGCTGCGGCTGCCGCCAGAGGGACCGCTGTTTGGCGCGATGCCCGTGTCGTTCAGCTTCAGGTGAATTTCGGTGGGGTCAAGTTCCAGCGGCAGCAGCGCTTCGTGGGCCGTTCCCAGCACACCCATATCCGCGCCCTGGCCATGATCCTGCCAGGTGGCATACACGTTCACGCCGTCCTTGATCAGCTCAATCCACGCTTCCGCGCCATCAGCCCCATCGAGGCCGCTGCCATACACGCCAACGGAAATGCCAACGCCTTTTTTGTGCTGTGGCGTCGAGTTGGCTTTGGCACGCTCCAGGGCTTCATGATACTTCGGCCGCAGAATGTCCATCATTTGCGGCATGCTGTAGACCTCTGGTTCCTGGCCGGTGGGAGTGGTGGAGCCGGGGCGATAAAGATTTTTGTAGCGTAGTTCAAACGGATCCACGCCCATCTTTTCCGCCAGTTCGTCCATCAAGCTTTCCGAGGCCAGGAAAGATTGCGGTGAGCCGTAAGCGCGGAAAGGTGCGCCCCAGGCATGGTTGGTGGCCACGGTGCGACCCAGGCCGCGAATGTTGGGAATATGGTAACCCGCGCCGATAAACTGCACGCCGCGCAACGTCAGCAGGTCGCCGAATTCGGAGTACGGGCCATGATCCACACTCCAATCGCTTTCCATAGCGATGAGCTTGCCATCTTCGTCCGCGCCCATCTTCAGCTTAATAAACCAGGGCGAACGCTTGCCGGTGTAGGTCATGTGCTGGTGATAGTTGTAACGCAGGAAAACCGGCCGTTCCAGGGCCATGACGGCCACGCCGAGCAGCGCTTCCATCGTCGGACAGAATTTGTAGCCGAAGGTTGCACCGGCCGGGTTCTGGACCAGGCGCAGTTTTTCCGGCGCCACGCCCAGGCCAGGGGCAATCATTGCATGATGCAGGTAGAGGCCGATGGATTTGGAGTGAATGGTGTAACGCCCTTCTTCGTCAATATAGGCAAAACCAACGTCCGGCTCCACGGTCAGGTGGGGCTGCCGCTGGAGATAGAAATCGTCTTCGACGACGTAGGCGGCCTGCTCCATAAGCGGGGCGGTCTCTGCGCCCTTGGCGATTTTTTGTTCAAAGTAGACGTTGGGCGTGCCAGGATGAATTTCAATGGCGTCTTCGGCCATCGCTTCCGGCGCACTCATGTAGGCGGGCAGCTCTTCCAGCTCGACCACCACCTTGTCGGCGGCGGCACGGGCGTTTTCAACGGTGTCGGCGGCCACGATGGCAATCGCGTCGCCATATTGGAACACCTTCTCATCGCACAAAATCGGCCGGTCCCAGCCGTCCCCCTTGTTGGTGGGGAAGGTGATAAGGCCGGTGATGCGGTTTTTGCCCTTCACGTCTTTGTGGGTAAGCACGGCATGCACGCCAGGCATCTTCTCCGCTTCGCTGGTGTCGATGTTCAAAATGTTGGCATGGGAGACTTTGGCTTGCACCAGGGCGAGCTGCAGCGTATTGGGTGGCATCTTCAGGCCCAGGTCGGAGCCATAATCCAGGGTGCCAGTGACTTTGGCAACGGCCGTTGGCCGCGGATATTTGCTGCCCCAGAGACGGCCGTTTCCACTGTACACCAGCGCCGAAGCGGGCATCTCGCCGCGCATCACTTTGGCCGCATCCATCACCGCATCGACGTACGGCTTGTAGCCATTGCAGCGGCAAATATTGTGCCGCCGATGGAACCAGGCGCGTACTTCTTCACGGGTCGGTTCCGGATTCTCATTCAGCAGCCCGACGGCCGAAACCACAAAACCAGGGGTGCAGAAACCACACTGGGCCGCGCCATGCAACACAAACGCCTGCTGCACCGGATGCAGCTTCTCGGGCGTGCCGATGCCTTCCACCGTGACGATTTCAGCACCTTCCGGCACGCGGCTCATCTTGGTGATACAGGCCAGCGTGTATTTTCCATTGACCAGCACGGCACACGCGCCGCAGTGGCCATCTTCGCAGCCATCCTTGGTACCCGTCAGCACCAGCTGCTTACGAACGACGTCCATCAACGTCGTCTCGGGCTCAACGACCAGGCTTCTGCGCACGCCGTTGACAATAAAAGTTGATTGATGCATGTTAACCTCCGAACGCTTTCAGGTAAGGAAATAAAAACAGGCAGCACGGTCAGGCTGCCTGTTTTCCAAGTGATAAAAAGAACCACCGGCCAATTGGATCAAGTGGCACAGCAAATGGTTTCGTGGGAAAAGGTTATTATTGGTCATTTTCTCATTGGTTGGGGAACCAATTTCTACTCTTCTCTAAGGGTGGCGGAACCTACCAAAAGGAGTATAAGTTCCAGCTTGAAGTGTGTCAATTAAATTGATACACTTGGCACAATCACGATATTCAATACCAGCCAAAAGGTTCCCTTATGGCTGGTCAGGTGAAAAACCATGTCTGTGTTTAAGGAAATTACGGCCGATATTCGCCAAAAAATCATGAACGGTACGCTGAAAGTGGGCGGCAGCCTGCCTTCGGTGCGGGGCCAGGCAGACCGCTGGGGCTGTGCGCCGGGAACGGTGCAGCGGGCGTATCGGGAGCTGGCCATGCAGGGGTTGATCACTACCAAAGTTGGCCAGGGGACGTGTGTGGCGGGAACGGCCGTAACCCACACCACCATTCGCCACGCCACCCTGGTTCACCACGTAGAAGCATTTTTGCTGGAGATGATGGCCGCAGGCTACGCTCCCAAAGAAGCCGAGGAAGCGATGCAGGAAGCGTTGACCCGCTGGCAGGCACGCTTCCCAGAACCGGCCGAAGCGCCCAAGCAGGTGCTGCGCTTTGTGGGCAGCCATGACCCGATTATTGCCATGCTGGACGGCCGTTTCACTGAACTGGCCCCTGACTGTGAACTGAGCGTCACCTTTGTCGGCAGCCTGGGCGGGCTGCTGGCCCTGGCGCGGCAGGGGGCGGACATCGCTGGCTGCCATTTGTGGGATGAAGAAACAAACAGCTACAATCGGCCGTACATCGAGCGCCTGCTGCCGGGGCATCGCGTGGCCATGGTGACCCTGGCCCACCGCCGCCTGGGGCTGATCGTGCCGCCAGACAATCCGCTGGACCTTCAAGACATCCCCGATTTGCTGCGGGCGCGGTTTATCAACCGGCAGGTGGGCACGGGCACCCGCGTCTGGCTGGAGAAACGGTGCCAGGCGCTGGGCATCGACACAAGCAAGATTGACGGCTACGACCGGGAAGTGCGAACCCATTTGCAGATTGCCGGGGCCGTGGCCGAAATGCAGGCCGACGTTGGGCTGGGTGTGGAGGCGGCGGCCCTGGCCTACGGTCTGGACTTTGTGCGACTAACGACGGAACGGTACGACCTGGTTATCACGGACGAAGCGTGGCCGCTGCCAGGTGTGCAGGCGCTGGTCGAATGGCTGAAATCGCCCGACGCCCTAAAAGCGATCAAAAATGTAGGCGGCTATGACGTGACGGAGACAGGAAATGTCGAGTGGGTAAACTAAAAAACGGCCGCTGGTTTTTGCACCAGCGACCGCTCTGAGAAAACAATGTCAATCGGACGAACACGGCCCGATCAGCGCCTAAATTTCTTCAATCCGATAAGTGGTGGTGATCTTCGCCCCAGACCGGTGAAACATCTGGCTGGCTGAGCAATAAAGGGTCTCGGAAAGTTCAATGGCTCGCGCCACATTCTCTTCCTTGATTTGGCGGCCCCGCACCACGAAGGTAATCGTGACATCTGTGTACACCTTGGGATGCTGATCGGCCCGCACTCCAGAGATTTCCACATAAAATTCGTGTACATCCTGGCGCATCTTCTGCAAGATGGAGATGACATCCATGGCCGTACAGCCCGCCACGCCCGCCAGCAAAAGCTCCATCGGACTGCCGCCGTGAGGTCCAGCGTTGCTGTTCAATTCAAATTGGTAGCCAGAGCCCAGCGTCCCATGAAATTGCAAATCGGTGCCGGACCAGACTACTTTGGCTGTTTTTTCGTTGCTCATTGTTATTCCACCTTGGCTATTAAGTTCATTAAATCGTCTACCAACGCCACCCGCTCGGTTTCCGTCAGCTCGGGACCTTGCAGCAAGCAGTCGCGGGCGTAAGTGCGCATGAACTGGAGGCGGGCGTTGTGCACAGCGGCGCGTACGGCCGTTAGCTGCTGCACAATCTCCTGGCACTCCCGATCCTCATCCAGCATTTTCTGCACACCACGCACCTGCCCTTCAATGCGGCGCAGGCGGGTTTGCAGTTCGTTTTTTACGGCCGTATTTGGTACTTTCACGTTCTACTCCTAAAAAAGCGGAACACAGAGTTGCACAGAGATAACATAGAGCTTCACAGAGAAGAAAAGCAAAATCTGCGTAATCTGTGGATTTTTCTGGCAAGCAAACTGCTTGCTTAGCAGCCGCTCGCTCAGGTGAACGGGCTGCTGGGCGGCGGCCCCGACACGGTGCGGCTGGGGCTGCTTGTACCGCCCATGGCAAACGCCGACGACATCCGGCGGCGTGTCTCGCCGCTGCCGCAGCTGGGGCAGGTTTGCGGGTCACTGGACTGCGACATTTTCAGCTTCAATTCAAACGCCTGGCCGCATTCGCGGCAGGCAAAATCATAGTGTGGCATAAAAATCAACTCCCATGAAATATACTATAGGGGAGTATAGTATTAGGCAAAAGTTTTGTCAATCGGAACTGGAATTTATACAAAGAAACAAAGAGACAGAGAAACAAAGAAAACCCCTTGCTCCTTCGTTTCTTCCTCTCTTCGTCCCTTCGTATAAAATTTTACTCTAGGTGAGTTGGTGTTTGAGGATGCGGAACCAGCCGCGAATTTGGATGCCCGCCAGGACAACGGCCGTTACCAGCCACGGATACTGCTGCCGGTAAAATTTGCCGTAGAAAATCTTCATCGCCCGCACCGACTCTTTAGCCACCTTAATGCGCGTTTCTCGGGGCGGTTTGGCAATTTGCGCCGACTCTTTGCGCAGGCCAGAGCTGGCCCCCTTGTAGTGCAGCACTTCCACGTGCGGATAGTAGATAATCTGGTAGCCCGCCTGGCGAATGCGGTAGCAAAAGTCGATGTCTTCGCCGTAGAAAAAGTAAGTCTCGTCCCAGCCGCCCAGCTCGCGGCACAGCGCCATGGGCATGAGCATGTACGATCCGGCAATGACGTCCACCGGATGCGTCTGGGTCATGTCCGCATAGCTCTGGAAGTACCCATTGAAGCGGGGATTGTCGGAAAATAGCTTGCTGAGGCCAGAGAAGTGGCAGATGGCATTCCACGGCGTGGGAAAGCCGCGATGGTTGTCCGGGTCACGCTGGCCGGTGGGGTAAATGAGCCGCACCGTCAGTGCGCCCACCTCGGGATGCTGGTCCAGGTAGGCCAGCGGTTTCACCAGCGCATCCGGTTCCAGCCGCGTGTCGGAGTTGAGGAAGAGGACGGTACGGCCGTTGGCCACCGCCATCCCCAAGTTATTCGCCGCCGAAAAACCGCGATTCACCTCGCTGGCCACCAGCTGCACCGTAGAATACTTGTCGCGCACCAGCGCCTGGCTGCCGTCGCTGGAAGCATTATCCACCACGATAATTTCCATCCCCCCGCCCGGCGCCTCTGCGGCTAAAATGGACGCCAAACAATCATCCAGCAGCTGCCGCGTGTTGTAATTCACAATGACGATAGATAAAGCGAGCTTGGAGATTGGAGAGTGGGGATTAGGCATAATGGCAAAAAGCAATTACCAATTACGAATTACTCAATTACTTTTTGTAATTGGTAATTGGTAATTGAGTAATTAGAGGTGTCGCAAATATTGCTCCGGGTTGTTTAAAAATGAGCGGGTGACGGTGACGTGCTCCAACGTTTCGTAATCCACCGCCTGAGCCGGGCTGTAATCAAAGCTGAGCAGGGTGGCATCGGGA
>CAUJGI010000626.1 GCA_963169155.1 Chloroflexota bacterium | reverse complement strand
TCTGGTGATGATAACGAAGCCAAATACCGATTTCTGGCAGGGAACACACTACGGTTATCGCCGGGACGATGGCCACTGCCTGCTCACCCGGCTGGAGGGAGATTTTGCCTTAAGCACCCAGGTCACTTTCACCCCCAAAACGCAGTATGACCAGTGCGGACTGATCGTCCGGCTGGATGCGGCAAACTGGATCAAGCTGTCTACCGAATTCGAAAATGAAACCACCAGCCGCCTGGGATCGGTAGTTACCAACCTGGGCTTTTCCGATTGGGCCACGCAAGATATCGACCCTACCCTTCGCGAGATTTGGTACCGGATCAGCAAACGCGGGGCAGATTTTTTGCTGGAGAGCTCGTTTGACGGCCAGCAGTGGCAGCAAATGCGCATCGCTCATCTGCATCGGCCGTTTACCACCATCGAGGCTGGGCTGTACGCCTGTTCGCCGCTGGGCGAAGATTTCCGCTGCCGCTTCCACTGGCTCACCATTGCCGATAACCAGTGGTTTCACGAAGGCGAGTAGCAGTTGGCCACGGTTGTGCCGGGTTAGGCTGGGCGGTTTCGGTTCAGTAAAGGGGGAGGTGTTAGCCGGAACAAGTCCGGCTAACACCTACTGGCAAAGCCAGTTTAAGAAGAGAAGAGCAAGAAAATCCTGACGCACGGGTCTTTCGACCGAGACCCATGTAAATCAGCTAAATTGGGAAGTACGGCCGTTACCCCTCTGGCTTGATGTTCTGGTTCAGCCGGAACAGGTTGGTTGGGTCGTACTTTTGCTTGAGAGCGGCCAGCCGCTGGTACTGCGGGCCAAAGGCGGCCTGCATCATGGCGTCGCCTTCTTCCTGGAAACCTGGGAAGTTGAGGTAGCGGCTGCCGTCGGAAAAGTCGGCCATAGCGTCGACAAAGGTGCGCACCCAGCTCACGTTGGCCGCATCGTCCTCGGCGTGTTCCCAGTTGGCTTCGGGATTAATGACAAAGGCGGCGTGACGGCCGTAAAAAGCTCCATGATCCCCGTTAAACCGCTTCAGCCGCCCACCGATGTGCCACAAATCCGTGGTGCTGTGCTGCGAAGGCTGTCGGTAGGCGTGATCCACAATGCGCTCGATGGCTTTGTCGTCCAGGCTGAGCAGGTTAAGCGATTTCCAGTAGTAGCGCATGCCCGTCGGATAATCTTCATCGAAGAACTGCTGGGCAGCCAGGTAAGGCATCGCCCCGCTAAAATCGGCCAGGGGCGCTGATGACAGCTCGCGCAGCGGCCGCATCACCGACTCACCTTCTGCCGGATCACCAGCGTACAGACCCACAAAGGCGACAAACGGCTGGCCGTGCACCGCTTCGGGGAAAGGTGCCGCGCCATCGGGCACGATGCCCAGGACGCCCAAAACGCTCACATCATCGGGGGCAGTGGCGCTGAAGTCGCGGTAGAGCTGCAAACCCGCTTTGGCTTTGTCGCCGTGGTGGAAAACGGCCGTGAAAAACACCTCAGGCCCCACCGGATACAGCTGGTAGACAAAGGTGGTCACGATGCCAAAGTTGCCGCCGCCGCCGCGCAGCCCCCAGAGAAGATCGCGGTTTTCTCGTTCGCTGGCATGCACAATCTGGCCATCGGCCGTAACCACAGTAGCGCCCACCAGGTTGTCGGCGCTGAGGCCGTATTTGTTGCGCAGGTGGCCCAGGCCGCCGCCCAGCGTCAGCCCCGCTACGCCCGTTTCAGACACCACACCCATGGGGGTAGCCAGGCCAAAGCGCTGTGTTGCCTGATCCAGATCGGCAATGGTGGCCCCACCGCCAGCGTACGCCAGCCGCTTTTGCACGTCCACCGTCACGCTGTTCAGGCGCGAAAGGTCGATCACAATGCCGCCATCGTTGACGGCGTGGCCAGCCACGTTGTGCCCACCGCCGCGGACGGATAAGGGCCAGCCAGTTTCGCGAGCGAAGTTAACGGCCGTTTGCACATCGGCCACGTTGGCACAGCGGGCAATCAGGGCCGGACGGCGGTCAATCATGCCGTTCCACACGCCGCGCGCCGCGTCGTAGGCGGCGTCGCCGGGGTAGATGAGCTCGCCGTGGAATTGGGTGGCCAGAACGGCCGTTTGTCGGTCAGCTATAAATGAAATCATAAGAGTCGTCTCCTTGTTTTAGAGGCAGTGTCATACCCGCGAAGGCGGGTATCCATCCTTTAGGTGGTTGCTGTTCTTTTGCGAATAACCAATCGCTCGCGCCGCAGGACGGCCGTTAACCGGCCATCACCTGGTGAATTTGCGCCAGCAGCGCTGCCCATCCGTCGCTTTTTTCCACAAAGCCGTCAGCACCCATCTCCAGGGCCAGACGCCGGGTAGCCACATCGCCATGGCCAGACAGAATCACCACGCGGATGCCGGGCACCTGCGCCTTGAGGTGCTGGGCCACGCGAAAACCATGTTTACAGGGCAGTTCCAGGTCCAGGATAACCAGATCGGGGGTCAGTTCACGGCTAAGGTCAACGGCCGTTTCACCATCGGCTGCCTCGCCTACCACGGCAAAGCCGGGAATCTCTTCCAGCAGCCAGCGCAGCGCCTGGCGCACCGAGGGGGCATCATCGGCCAGCAAAATTCGGAGGGTTTTGGTTTCGGTAATCATGCTGCCAGCTTAGGGGAAAACGGCCGTCGTCACATCTGGCAGCGGTTAGCGGTTTGGCTTCAAAAAGGGGGGGAACAGCACCTGACGAAAGTTAGTCTGC
>CAUJGI010000625.1 GCA_963169155.1 Chloroflexota bacterium | reverse complement strand
GGAAAACTCCAACGTTAGCGGCGGTTCCGTTTTTTACGACTTCAACCAGACCGACCGCGACTCGGGCAGCACCGGCGCGTTTGAGTTGGGCTTCTACCGCGACGCCAACAACATCACCGAGGTGCGCATGAGCAAGGAAGTGTTTGAGGTCATTATTCGCAGCGGCGGAACCTACCGTTTCCCGCTGGAAGTCCGGGCGCAGCAGGTGATCCTGGCTGAATTGCCCACCAGCAACCCCGGCATCGTTGGGGCACTGTATCGCAGCGGCGGCACGGTGCTGATTAGCACTTAAAAGGAGCAACTATGAAATTAGGACAGGTTTTGCCAGCAAAATCAACACTAGAGTACCTGATGTCATCCAAGGCCCGTGGCCTTTTGGAATCTGTCACCTCTCTGCGCTTGGCGCGGTTCTGGCGTGTCGCTGGCCCGGAGTTGGAAGCCTACGACGTAGAGCGAATCCGCCTCGTCAAAGAGCTGGGCGAGCGCGACGGCGATCAGATTGTGGTCAAGCCAGAAAACGGCGCGGAGTTCAGGCGGCAAACTGACGCCATGCTTGATGAAGAGATCGAGCTGTCCATCAAGCCGTTTAACATAATCGATTTTGAGAAAGCCGGGCTTTCTGGTGAGGACATCCTCGTGCTGGAAGCGGCCGGGCTGCTGACCGTGGATTGGGAGGCAATCGATGATCCAAAAGATGCGTAATGCAGGTACGGCCGTAGCGCTGCTTCTGCTGTTGACCGTGGCGCTGACCGGCGAAACGGCCGTTGCTGAACCGCACGGCCTGCGCAACGTCTGGGCCAAAGGAATAGACGACGACGACTGCCCCGGCGACATTGGCAGCGAGTGGACCCACAGCTCCACGGTGAGCCTGTCGCGCTGCCCCAAAAACCCATCGCCCGACGGCGGGCCAGGTGCGGCGTTTAAGAATGGCCCGGTGCAGGGGCTGGGGCAACCCGGCGTCGAAACAACTTCTACCCAGACGTTTACCTTACCAGAAGCGGCGGCCCACCAGCTGACATTCTCCACCCTGGCCGTCTGCGTGCGCTGCGATTACATCGTTGTGGAATTACGCGACGGCAGCGGGGCGCTGCTGGGTACACTACTGACCGTTGACGACGACGAAACGGGCGGTGTAGACACGGGCGAGGGGTGGCTGCGCTTTACCAGCCCGGTGCTGACGGTGCCGCATTTGCCAGAGTACCAGCTGGCGATTCGGTCGATGTGGACGGCTTCCAACGCCTTGGGGGCGAAATGGACGGGCTTGCGGTTGGAAGATGACCCGATCCTGGCCACGGCTACGCCAACAGAGACGGCTACGGAAACGGCCGTTCCCACCGAGACACCAACGGCCGTTCCGACTGACACACCGACGCCAACCGAAACACCCACACCCACGGCTACACCTACCGAAACGCCGACCAGCACCCCAACGGCCGTTTACCTGCCGTTGGTGCTGACGCCCGGCGCGTGGCAGCTGCAATGTCCTGGCCAACTGATTATTGACGGGCCATACGTGATTTGCGAGGCAGGTGAGTAGATGGCAACTGCCGGGCCAACTGCGCCAGGGACACTGGCATCGGATAGCTCAATTGGGGCCGTTGCCTGGTCGAATCCGGGCAACGCGGCCGCCAGCGATAACAGCTACGCCACGGCCGTTATCGGCGCGGCCGTAACGCCGTCCGAATATTTGAAGGTCACCAATTTTGGCTTTGCCATTCCGACCGGGGCGACAATCGACGGCATCACGGTGGCGGTCGAACACAGTTCCAGCCAGGCCAACCGGGTAAACGATCACGCCGTGCGTATTGTCAAGGGCGGCACCATTGGCAGCACCGACAAAGGCAGCGCCACCAACTGGCCCACCAGCGACGCATCGGTCAATTACGGCGGCGCGGCCGATTTGTGGGGCGAAAGCTGGAGTTACAGCGACATCAATGACAGCGGCTTCGGCGCGGCCCTGGCGGCCGCTTCTACCGGTTCTGGCACACGCACGGCCCGGATTGACCTGATTACCATCACGGTAACCTATACCGAAGCGGCGGGTGGCCCAGACGTCAGTCCACCGCCGCAACAACAAATGAGCAGGCAGGTAATGCCAATTGCAGCAAGCCAGCTCGGAGGCGTATTACAATGAGAATCCCCAGCGGAACAACTGATCAATACATTTACTTTGTCGCCGTCGACGCCACCGACTTTACTAGCCGCGAAACCGGCCTCTCCTCTTTTGCCGTCTACCGCTCGCGCAACGGCGGCGCGGCCGCAGCGATGACCACGCCAACGATCAACGAAACCAGCTCCGCCAACATGCCGGGCGTTTACGAACTGCTGCTCGATGAGGATATGACCATCGACGCCGGTGACGACTCTCAGGAAATGGTATTCCACATTACCCACGCCGGGATGGCGCCGGTCACCCGAACCATCGAGCTGTACCGGCCGAAAATCACGGCCGGTAACACACTCTCTGTTGAGTCCGACGGCGACCTGACAAAGGTCAACACCCTGGATGGCCACACGGCCCAAACTGGTGACAGCTACGCCCGACTGGGTGCACCGGCGGGCGCTTCCATTTCGGCCGACATTGCCGCTATCGAAGCACAAACGGATGACATCGGCGCAGCAGGCGCAGGTTTGACGGCCGTTCCCTGGAACGCGGCCTGGGACGCTGAGGTGCAAAGCGAGGTAGCTGACGCCCTGGCTGCTTATAACCCGCCCACCAAAACCGAACTCGACAGCGGCCTGGCGGCGCTCAATGACCTCGACGCGGCCGGGA
>CAUJGI010000624.1 GCA_963169155.1 Chloroflexota bacterium | reverse complement strand
GTTGGCTCCATCAACGCCGAGGTCGATTCCGCCCAGCAAATCCCGGAAGTGGACGAAACGAACAACACCTACACGATCATGCTCACCCCACCGCCGCCGTGCGCCACGCCCGAGCCGTAATAATTGCCAATAGTGAATTGCCAATGGTCAATTATTAATGATGTTCCGTTGGCCATTGATCGTTGACCATTAACCATTCGGCAGCTTGCCCGCCTGCCGGTAGGGGGCCATTTCCGCTTCGGTGAGGGTTTGGCCGCTGGGGTGCCGCCAGACGGTGCGGCTGCCGGTTTGTTCGTAGATCCAGCCCTGCAGGCTCATCCGGTTGAGCCAGATGCGGTCCTGGGGGGAGGTGGTGGGGGAAACGGCCGTTACCGGTTTGGCCAAACCCAGGGCCGCATGTCCCAGGTAGCGGGCGGGGAGCGGCGTGGGTTTGACGTTAAAATCGTGGTTCAGCACCGGGCACAGCGCGTGGATCAGCGCCTGTTCAGCCATGTCCATGTCAAAATGCTGCCACTCCTGCAAGGCAAACAGCGACTTTTGCCGCACAAACGCGGCGCAGTCCGCCAGCGCATAAAAATCCACTGACCATTGATGCGCTGCCGGGGCATTCAGGCTGATGAGCTGACCCAACTTGCTGGGCGCTTGCAGGTGCTCCCAGAAGCGCGTCACCACGTCGCGGCGCGACTGCCCCACGTAAAAAATGAGCCCCTCATCCCGCACCACATAGATTAGATGCCCCAGCGCATTTTGCGCCTCTTTTTGCAAAATTGCCCCCACTGTGACCGTTCTCATGCCGGCTATTGTATCGTTTGCCAAAAAAATGGAAATGTGGACAAAAACTTAACAGTCGTGCTAACATAACGACCCAAGGAAAGAGAAAACTTGACAGGAGTACGACTATAAACCCGCCACTCTAGGAATTGCCATGACCCCAACTAACCAAATCCCTACCTTCAACATGAAAGTTGTTGTGCATGAGACAGGCCTTAAACCCGATACGCTGCGCGCCTGGGAGCGGCGCTATGGCGTACCCAATCCACAGCGCACTCAGGGGGGGCACCGACTATATTCGCAGTACGAAATCGACATGCTGAAATGGCTGGTGACGCGCCAGGAAGAAGGCATGAGCATCAGCCATGCCGTGGAGCTGTGGCAGCAGCTGGAAAGCGACGGCCAGAATCCGCTGAGTTCGACGGGAACGGCCGTTGCCGAACCCATGTTTTCCCATATCACAGGCGAGCGGGTGGATGACCTGCGCCAGGCGTGGATTGAGGCGTGTTTGGCGTTTGACGAATACCAGGCACAGCATTTGCTGGCCCGCGCTTTTGCCCTCTTCCCCCTGGAAACCGTGTGCTACGAGGTGTTGCAGCAGGGGCTTACCGATATTGGCCAGGGGTGGTATGAAGGCACCATCACCGTGCAGCAGGAACATTTTGCCTCGGCTCTGGCTCTGCGCCAGATGGAGGCGCTGATGGCTGCCCTACCGGCGGCGTCACGCAGCGGCCGTATCATTGTGGCCTGCCCGCCGCGAGAACAGCACACCTTCTCCAGCCTGCTCGTCAGCCTGATGCTGCGCCGCCAGGGGTGGGACGTGGTTTACCTGGGGGCGAATGTGCCGCTGGACCGGATGGAAGCGGCCGTTAAGCAAATTAAGCCCGCGGTGGTTGTCATGTCGGCGCAGACCTTGATTGCTGCTGCCACTCTTCTCTCGATGGCCGAAATGCTGCAAGAACTGGGCGTGCCGTTGGCCTTTGGTGGGGCTGTTTTTAACCATATCCCCCAGGTTGTGGATGCTGTGCCCGGTTACTTTTTAGGCAGAGCGTTAAACAAGGTGCCGCATACCGTTGAGAAGCTTATCCAGTCTGCGCCGCCTCTAAACAAAGTGAAAGAAGCACCCAAAATGTACCAGGCTGCCTACGATCATTTTGTGGAACGACGAGCGGCCGTTGAAGCGTATCTACACGCTTTGCCCGTTCTGGCCGTCATGCCTGCCAGCTTGTTGAACAACACCAATCATGAATTTGGCGACAACATTGAAGCTGCGCTGCGTCTGGGTGATCTGGTGATGATCAGCAGCAATTTGGATTGGGTGCAGGGGTTACTGCTCAACAATCATCGCCGCCTGACGGAAACATCGCTGGATGAATACCTGGCGGCTTATCACGAAGCGGTGAAAAAAGAGATGGACAAACGCGCTGCCCCGATTTTGCACTGGTTTGAGCACCTGCACGAACGGCCGTTGTGAACGATCAAAAAGAGTGGACCAATCTTCACGCGTGGTCCACTCCTGGCTAAAAAATCCCCGTTGAAAACGGAAAATCTAGGCAGAATTTTGGGGTGAGCTGGTTTGCTGGATGTCATGCACCAGGTCGGCCAGGGAGCGATGGGTGGTGGTTTGCTGTGGTTTAACCAGGTGCCATTGGGTACGGCCCTCTCCCTCCTCCGCTACTACCTGAATCCGCATCGCTGAGCCGTTGGCCCCATCGTGAACAGCATAACCCACTCGCTCCAGCGCCCGCTTTGTCCACAGCGCCGACAGCCCTTCCCCCACCAGATCCACCTGCCCCGCCGACTGCACCGCCATCTTGAACGAACCCGTGTGCGGATCAAACTGCACGCCGTCGGCGCGGAAGGCGGCTTCAAAGCTGCCGTTGAGCACCAGCTCTTCCGGCGTGCCCACCTGCAAACGGCCGCCTTTGGGCAGCAGCCAGATTTTGTCGGCATTGCGCAGGGCCAGGTCCAGATCGTGGGTGGAGAGCAGCACGGCGCACTGCGCGTTGCGCGCCAGCTGGCGCAGGATGTGCATAATTTCTACCCGTCGTGGCAAATCGAGGAACGCCGTTGGTTCGTCCAGCAGCATGATGGCTGGTTCTTGCGCCAGGGCGCGGGCGATCATAATCTTTTGCCGCTCGCCGTCGCTGAGGGTGTTGACGTGGCGGTGGGCCAGGTTGGTGGCCCCCACTGCGGTGATGGCCTGGTTTACGGCCGTTTCATCCACCGCCGTCAAGTTACCCGACCAATTGGTGTACGGGTGCCGCCCCAACGACACTAATTCCCACCCCGTGAGCATCCCAGCGTTGATTGGCTCGGTGAGCACCACGCTGAGCTGACGGGCCAGCTCGCGAGCCGTGAGGGCACTGAGGTCTTGTTGATTGAGGCGGATACGGCCGTGCAGCGGCGTCTGCATCCCCGCCAGCGTGCGCATGAGGGTACTTTTGCCTGCTCCATTTGGCCCCAGCAGGCAAACCAACTCGCCCGGCTGCAAGCCCACCGCGATATTCTGCGCCACCACCACCGGCGGCTCCTTGCGCATCGGGTAGCCAATCGACAAATTTTCTGTATGTAAAATAGGTACAGACATCGTTCGTTCCTAACCAATCTGACCCCCTCCCTAACCCTCCCCCTGGAAGGGGGAGGGGATTGGCTCCCTCTCCCTCACAGGGAGAGGGTTGGGGTGAGGGTAAGAATAACGCCTAAAGATTTAGGCTTGTAACGTTTACCCCGCAAAGGACGAGCGCAAATTGCGCTGTCGTAAAATGACCCAGGTGACCACCGGCGCGCCAAACAGCGCGGTGACGGCGTTGAGCGGCAGGGTGATCTGGCTGCCGGGCAGCTGGGCCAGCAAATCGGCCAGCAGGGCTACAATGCCGCCCATCAAAATGGTAGCTGGGATGAGCTGCCGGTGATTAGACGTGCTAAACAGGCTGCGACACAGGTGCGGCACGGCGATGCCAACAAAGCCAATCGGCCCACAAAACGCGGTGATCGCCCCGGACATGAGCGAGGCGCTCACCAGCACCGCCAGGCGGGCGCGCCGCACCGACAGCCCCAAACTTTGGGCGTACGTTTCGCCCAGCAGCAGCGCGTTAAGCGGCTTGGCCGACAGCCAGGCAATGGCCAGCCCCAACAGCACTGTGGGGGCCATCACCTGCATCTGGCTCCAGGTGACGCCGCCAAAGCTGCCAAAGGTCCAGGCGATGTATGCCTGAATCCGCTCGGCAATGCTGAAGTAGAGCAGCACGCTGACGAGGGCGCTGGTGGCATAGCCAAACATCAGCCCCAGGATGAGCAGGGTCATCGTTTCGACGCGCCGGGCCACACCCAGCACCAAAAGCAGCACCAGGCCCGCGCCCAGACTGGCGGCCACCACAATGCCAAAGTCGCTGAGGAAGCCGAATCCGGCCAGCAGGGTACCGCCGGTGGTGCCTACGGCCAGCACAACCAGAGCCACACCCAGGCTGGCCCCAGAGTTGATGCCCAAGACAAACGGGTCGGCCAGCGGGTTGCGGAACATCGTTTGCATTTGCAGCCCGCTGACGCTTAAGGCCGATCCGGCGAGAACGGCCGTTACCGCCTTGGGCAGCCGAAACTTCAGCACAATGGTGGCCCACGTCTCGCGCTCGGGCGTGACGCCGACCAGGATGCCCAAAATTTCGTCCAGCGGAATGCGTACCGAACCGATGAATAGGCTCAGTAAAAATGCGCCCACCAGTGCCAGCACCAGCAAGCTCATGGTGAGTCGCTGCCGGTTGGGGGGAGATACGGCCGTTTCTGTTTCAGTCGTCACGTGTTGCATGAGGGTAAAGTAGGGGTAGGTCTCAGACCTGCCCCTACGGCAAATTATTCTACAAGTCGGTAATAAACAAATTCATGGTCCGGCAGCAGGTCTGGATGGAAAATCTTGATCAGATCGCCCAGCACCCAATGCGGGTTGGCCGCCGCGCTTTCGAAGAAGTCGTTGCCGCCAAACTCGTTGGAGCGCAGGTCGTAGTTGAACAAGGTGCCATTTTGGAAGGCGGCAAAGTCCGCAAACCGCTCATCGGTGGCTTCCAAATCGGCCAGGGTGGTGACAAAACCCTGGTTGAGCCAGTAATTGCCCGCCGCGGCCCGGTCGAAAACCGTCTCGAAATCCAGGAACAAAGTGCTGGTTGACTCATCATCCCCCCAGAGGTAGTTGGCCCCAGCCACATCGAACAGCTGCGCCGTGTAGCTTTGGCCGCCCGGCATGTACCAGGTGCCTTCAAACGGCGTGTTGGCAAAAACGGTGGGCCGCTCGGCGACATCAGCTGCCAGGGCCACAAGCGCTTCATATTCGCTGGCTACCTCATTGAACAACGCTTCGGCCTGGGCTTCTTTGTTGTAGAAAACGGCGATGAACTTGCCCCACTCGGCGCGGCCCAGCGGCGTTACGTCCAGGTAGTCGGCATTCAGCACGACGGTCAGCCCCACTTCTTCCAGCTTGGGATGGGTATCAAAGTCGGCCGAACCGCTGGCCGAGGTCATGATGACATCCGGCTCCAGCTCCAGGGCCGCTTCCACGTTAACGGTGGAGCCGCTGCCCAGCTCCACCAATTCACCTGCCGCCAGTTTTTCCTGCACGGTGGGGTTGTAGGCATAAAAGCCAAAGTCTACGGCCACAAGCGTATCCAACACGCCAAACTGGTCCAGGTAGGGCAGGTAGGTGGTGGACAAGGAAACAAAGCGGGTGACGGGCACTTCGATGGTGACGGCGTCATCAAAACCTGCGGGGGCGGGGGTGCCGCACTGCACCAGCACGTAGGTGGCGGAATCTGCTGCGCCGAGCCAGGGGGCGGCGACGGTGATCACTTTATAATTGTTGAAGTATTCCACGGTAAAGCCATCGGCGTGGCTGACGGTGACTTTTTCGGGGAAGTAGTCGACGGATTCGTCGTACACTTCCACGCACCCTTCGGTGAGGTTGGTGGTGGGGGCTTCAACGGCGGGTTCTTCGGTGGGTACGGCCGTTGGCTCAGGCACGGCCGTTTCTTCCGGTGCTTCAACGACGGCCGGTTCAGTTGGTTCGGCCACAACTTCAATGGTTGCTTCGCTGGTTTGGGTGGGGGCCACGGTGGCCGGTTCGCTGGCCGGGGTGTCGGTGGTGCAAGCCACCAGGGTCAGCCCCAGCAGGAACGCCAGCAGGGTACGGATAAAATGCTTCTTCATATGTTGCCTCCTTCTAGAAAACAGGTGTTACCCTTGCGAACCAGAGAGGCGGCCCAAAGCATCGATCGGTTTTTGAATTGCCTGACTTTAAGACAACAAAAAGGCTCACACAGAGGTGAGCCATCAACGCTAAAAAGTATCATGTTGACTCGCTACCCTTTGTCCACGAAGGTTACGAGCAAGAAGTCAGGCAGGTACTCGGACTTGAAAATGGTTAATTCTTAAAGGTCAATTGCCAATTGTTAATGATTTACCATTCACAATTGATCGTTGACCATTGACCATTCTCTTACCGTTGCGGGACAGTGCCGGACTTCTAGTTTGTTCAACCAGTCACCGGGCTTCCCCTACAGAGCAAACTTGTTCTGTGCGCTGCGCATCCGGGCGGGGGGCGCACCTGAGTTCATTGCTTTTGGATTGTTAATGGGGGGTATCATACAGCGTGCTTAGAGCAGCGTCAATGCTGTTGGGCTGAGAAACTCCGGTCATTTGTCACTGTTTGGGTTAGAATGACGCCTGTTGATCAAGGCCTAACCTGGAGCAGGCATGTTTATTTTAGAGCTGCTGGTTTTTGTGTTCATCATGTATTTTGTGATACGGCCGTTTTACGTCGTCTACCTCTTTGTGCGCCCACCCCGCCTGCGCGTCGCCTTCTTCACCCCCACCAATTTAGGCGTCACCTATGAAGATATCACTCTGACCAGCCAGGATGGTGTGGCGCTGGCCGGCTGGTACATCCCGTCGCGCAACACGGCGGCGGTGATTTTGCTGCATGGCCACAGCGGTAATCGCCTGGGTGTGGTGCACCATGCCGAAGCGCTGGTACAGGCCGGGTACGGCGTCTTGATGTTCGACTTGCGCGCCCACGGCAGCAGCGGCGGGCGGCGCTTTGCTACCAGCCAGGCGGGGGTAGATGATGTGTTAACGGCCGTTGCCTACCTCAGCAAGCGGCCCGACGTGAACCAGGCGGGCATTGGCGTGATGGGGGTGTCGGTGGGGGGCGTGTTTGCCCTGCACGCCGCCGCGCAAACGGTGGCCATCCGCGCCGTGGCGGTGGATGGCATCAGCCCGGCGGCTCTCGCCGATTTGCCTGCACCAGCCTCGCTGTGGGGGCGCGTGAACGTCTGGCAGCAGCGGTTGATGGCGCAGCTGGCCCGGCGTTTTGCCCGGCAGACGCCGCTGCCGCCGAACCGGCAAGTGGTGCGTAAGTTGGGCAAACGGCCGCTTTTCCTCATTGCCACGGGCACGGGCGGCGAAGCGGCTATGCTCACCCAGCTGGCGGCCGCGGCAGAAACGGCCGAGTTGTGGCCAATTCCCGAAGCGCGCCATGCCCAAGGCTGGCACGAGCGCCCCGATGAGTACAGCCATCGGCTGGTTACCTTTTTTGACGGCGCGCTGGCCCGGCAAGACAATACGCGCATTTCGCTGCCCGCCGCGCCAGCCGCTGCGGTAGAGGCCGCGGAGGTGAAGGATGAGGCAACGGCCGCGGCTACGCCCGCCGCCATCGACTACGAAGCCACCATTTCCATGACCGGGGCCAACTTTGCGGCGTTTTTGATGGTGCCGCTGGCGTTTGGGCTGTTTTGGTGGCCATTTTACTGGCTGTGGGGGATCTGGCCGTTTGTGCCCTTTTTTGAGCTATCGCTCGGCGGTACGCTGACGCTGCTGCTGGTGTTTGCCCTGAGCATTGTGGGGCACGAATTGCTGCACGCAGTGGGGTTCTGGCTGGTGGGGCGGGCGCCGTTGAACCAGATTCGCTTTGGTTTTAGCTGGGCCGGGCTGGCTCCGTTTGCTCACTGCGGGGTGCCGCTGCGCGCCTCGGCGTACCGGCTGACGGTGCTGCTGCCGGGGCTGGTGTTGGGCATCATTCCGGGATTGCTCGGCGTGGCGATGCAACGGCCGCTGCTGGTGATGTGGTCGACGCTGATGCTGCTGGCGGCCGGAGGGGATGCGGCCGTTTTGTGGGCGGTGCGCCAGGTGCCGGGCAGCCGGTGGGTGCAGGATCATCCCCGCAAGCCGGGCTGCCAGGTGCTGGTGGAATAGGTCAGACCGCTTACTCTTCGTTGAGCAGGATGCTTTCGGCGCGGGCAATGGCGGTTGCGGCCAGCTGGGCCACGACGTTGAGCATCACCATGTCACCGCTGACAAACTCTTTGCGATTGGATTTATTGAGTGCTTGAATCACGCCCAGGACACGGCCGTTGAACAAAATCGGCACGCAGATCATTGACCGGGTTTTGAATTGAAACGCCTGGTCAATCTGCGGTGAAAAGCGCGGGTCATTTTGCACGTTGCCGATGACCAATGATTCGCCATGCTGCGCTACCCAACCGGCAATGCCTACGCCAAGAGAAATGCGGTGCCCCACCAGCTTGGTGCGCACCTGGCCATGCACCACGACAAAGGAAAGCTCTTTGGTCTCTTCATCGACCAATAGCAGGGAGCCATCCTCGGCCTGGATACTGTCCAGCGCTGCCTGCAAGATTTGGTCCAGCAGCATGAGGATATCGGTGTTGGAATCGATCGAAAGGGTCATCTGGTTGAGATTACCCAGGTTGCGCAAAATCAGTCGCAGGCGGACGACTTCTTGCTGCAGGCGTTCGTTTTCTTTTTGCAAACGGACGTTTTCTTGTTGAAGAAAATGGGCTGTGCCGCGGATTTCCGTGTTCATTATGACCTCCAAAACCTGTGCTGTGGTCGCCGACACGGGGAGAGTCGGGCGGTGGATGAACGATGACGGTCAAACGTCTCGTTCTTTGCATCTTTCACAGCATCGTTGGCCTGGCGCACTGCTGGCCAACTATAAGGACACCTTAACTTGCCGCGAAGTATAACATGGGATTGTTTTCCAGGTAAAGTTTAGGCAGTTATTGCGAAACGGCCGTCCACTCCTGCCGCAAAATGCCCATGTACACCAGGTCGTCATAGCTGCCGCTGCTCCACACCTGCTGGCGCTGCCGCCCTTCTTCCACAAAGCCGCAGGCGCGGTAGGCGCGGATGGCGCGTTCGTTACGGCCGTTGACCCGCAGCGTCACTTTGTGCAGGTTGTGGTAGGTAAAAGCGTAATTGAGTAAGAGAGTGATGGCGGAACGGCCGTACCCCTGCCGCCATGCCGTCTTATCGCCAATCGTAATGCCCAACTCGGCGGTGCGCGCCGTCTGGTCCACGTTAAACAGGGCGCAGATGCCGATAAACTGGCCGTCCCCCTCAATGGCAAACTCCACGTGACCCGTGCTGCCGTCGCGGCCGCCCTGGCTCCACTTGGATTCGTATTCGGCCGTTAGCCGTTCCAGCGCCTGCGGCCACGGCGGATCGCCGCCCCCGGCCAGCTCCACTTCCAAATCATTGTTAAACCGGGCCAGCGCGGGCAAATCATCCCGGCCAATGGCTCGCAGGCGTACATTGTTGTTTTGCAGCATTTCACCCTCGGTTGGTGATTGGGTAATTAAGTAATTGAGCAATTGGCGGCAAATTACCAATTACCCAATTACTCAATTACTCAAAATCTCAGTCGGGAAAGACCACATTTTCCTGCCCAGACAGCTTGTCTTGAATGCGCTGCACCACGATGTCCAGGTGCTGCGGCTTGTTAACAAAGTCTAAATCCTGGCTGGGAATGACCAGCACGGGGCAGACGTCAAACGAGCGCAGCCAGTCGTCGTAGAACGAGTCGAGCAGGCTGAGGTAATCGGCCGTAATGCCACTTTCGATGGCCCGGCCGCGCTGCTTGATGCGCTCCATCAGCACCGGCACCGGAGCCTTCAGGTAAAGCAGCAAATCTGGCTTGGGCAGGCCGCTCACCACCAGCTCAAAGGCACGACGGTAGGCGTGGTAATCCCGCTCGGTCAGGTTGCCCATGTGGTGCAGGGCGCGGGCGAAAATGAAGGCATCCTCAAAAATGCTGCGGTCGGCGATGGCCGATTCCGGGCTGCGCGCCAGCTGCAAATATTGCTCGGCGCGGTGGCCGATGTAAAACACCTGCAAATGGAACGACCACTGGCGCATGTCGGCGTAAAAGTCGGCCAGGTACGGGTTGTCGATGACGGATTCGTAGGCGGTGCGCCAGCCCAACCGGTCGCCAATGCGCTCGGTGAGCGAGGTTTTGCCCGCGCCAATGTTGCCCGCCACAATGACGAGATGTTTACTCATAGCTTCTCCCTGAAAATAGACCGCGGATAAACGCGGATTAAAATCTGGTAAATCTGCAAGCGCATCATGCGCCAATCTGCTGATTTTCATTCGTGGTGGTGTGCCCTACCAAAGATTGTGTCATACCCGCGAAGGCGGGTATCCATCTTGTTCACCGAAGTGGATTCCCGCCTACGCGGGACTGACAATCAAAAGTGCGCAAAAGTTATACACAGTAGTTGGGCGATTATCTGAAAAATGGGGCATTGTGCCAAACACGGCCGTCCTGCCTATAATTGCCCCCATGTCTGAAACCGGGTTTTTGCTGCAAACAAAGCTGTTTATGCCGTTGTTACGGCCGTTCAGCGTACCCCGCCCCCATCTCATCGCCAAACTCAACGACCGGCTGTGGCGAGACGGCCGTTTCCTCCGCCCGCTTACCCTTATTTCTGCCCCGGCGGGTTTTGGCAAGACCTCACTGGCGGTGGAGTGGTTGGCCGCGCCGCCCTGCGCCGTCGCCTGGCTGTCGCTGGACGAGGCGGACAATGACCCGGCCCGCCTGGCCGCTTACTGGGTGGCGGCACTGCAGCAGGCGGCGCCTGCGCTTGGGGCGGGCCTGCTGGCCGGGCTGCCCACGCCGCTAACCTCGCTCCAGCCGCTGGCCATACAGCTGCTCAACCAGCTGGCCAGCCTGGGCCAGCCCCTGCTGCTGGTGCTGGACGATTTCCATCTGATCGAAAACGAACTGGGGCAAACGGCCGTTGCCTTCTTCATAGACCATTTGCCACCCACTGCCCACCTGGTGCTCACCAGCCGCGAAGATCCGCCGCTGCCGCTGCCACGCCTGCGGGCGCGGGGCCAAGTCGTGGAACTGCGCCAGCGAGAGCTGCAATTTTCTCCGGCCGAAACGGCCGTATTTCTGCGCCAAACTTTACAGATTGATTTGCCGGAAACGGCCGTCACCACCCTCAACCAGCGCACCGAGGGGTGGGCGGCGGGCTTGCAGCTGGCGGCGTTGGCTTTGGCCGCTGTTGCCGGGCAGGAAGAGGCCCTGGCGGCGCGGTTGGCCGATTTTGGTGGCAGCAACCGGTACGTGCTCGACTATCTGGTTGCCGAAGTCTTGCAGCAGCAGCCGGACGATCGCCGGGCGTTTTTGCAGGAAACGGCCGTGTTAGACCGCTTCACCCCGGAGCTGGCCAACGCCGTCACCGGGCGCAGCGACAGCGCCGACCTGCTGCGCCAGCT
>CAUJGI010000623.1 GCA_963169155.1 Chloroflexota bacterium | reverse complement strand
ATGAAGCTTCCTGGCCCGATGTAATGGTTTTCTATCAGGATGGCAATATGCGGCTCAAACCACATCCACCCTCTGGTGTAGCGGATGTCTGCTACGGTAGCTCGGTGATTATAGGGCCCGCGCCAACAGATCCGATACGGCCGTATGTCGATGTTCAGCGCATTGTCGTGAATCCTTCAGATATGACTCTGGACGTGACCTATCTTTCCGGAGAAAGTGCTTACCTTGAATTTTTTGTAGATCGCGCCAAAGCTGAGGTTAAAGTTTGGGCCAACTATGACACGAGCAGCTCATTTGCCACATTTCGCTCCATGTATGTCGCCGAAGATAATGCTGATGCCGCTCGTGTGGAAACTGCCGTCGGGGATTATGCTTTCTTGGATCTAGCTTTGCCCGAATGGTCAACCGCCTGGTCTGCGCTTTCCGGACCTTATTGGTTCTTTTACCGAGCAAGCTTCAGTAACCACAACACATCTGCTCCAGATATACTGGTTGAAGCCCTAGATGGTTATCAGACTCAAACTCATGATCTCACCGTCTGTGTCAATCAGTGTAGTGCCTTCTTGCCGTTCGTCACAGATCCCGACTGAAAACAAGTCTTTTGAAAGGTCGCAGAACAAAAAATCGCTAGCGGGTTACTCAAGAGGCCCAAGTGCAACTATGTCATGAGAAATCAATTTATCGGCAAGCTTGGTGCTGCAGAGTGGGGTTACTTATCGCTTAGTTTTTCCTGTCTCTCTTTCAGGGCACAATCCCAATCTGTGATCCGGTTCTGGCAGGTGGAAGCATCTGTTCATCGAATCTCAACTTTGACCAAACAAATCATTGCGCGATTGATCTGGTAGGTGAAACAGATTCATATACCATTTCCGGCTCCGCTGTAATGGCAGAAGGACAGCCCATCTGTCCCCGGCACGGTGTACCGATGCAGCAAAGAAACCGCAACGGAGATCTCTGGTTCTCCCATAAAATGGTCCATCCTACCTCCGGCGAAACGGTGTACTGCCGGGGTTATGCGGGCGTGAGCAGCCCTGGCTATGACATTCTCTTGCCATTGTCAGGGGAGGGAAACGGCCGACTGGAGGTCGGACAATCCGGTGAGCCAGCTCAAGCAAGGGGCAAGAACGGGGCCTCTGGTCAGCCAGGGCTAGGCACGATACAGACGAAAGGAGGTAACGGCCATTCACCGCAACTGTCTGCCACACGAATGACTGCCAAGGATGCCGCGATCCATGCGACGCTCTTTGGGGGATAGAGTGGATTGGCCACCTGTCTGTCGGTAACATCTTTTAGGTAGGCGGCACGGCCGTTGCGCTGGCTAATGGGTGACCAACCGTGCTCGTGCCTATACAGTGTAAAAACAGCCCAATCGGTCTCCTCGCGAGGCTGGTTGGGCTTTCTTTTTTTTGTGGCGTATTACCTTCTACGGTGTGTTCTGTACAATGCGGGTAAGCCCTCTCCAGCTTTCACCATAGACCCAAGCGAGCCTTTGGCGCAAGAAAAAAACACCCACCCGCCCGCCCTTCTGCGGCGCTGGCGCCGCAGGCAGGACGCTGTCCTGCTCGCTGTACCCGCCCCCCTCCCTTAGGTGTCAGCAGATTGCCGGACTCTGCGGCACAGAGACAGGGTCAGCTGGCCTGGGAATCACGGAAATTAGATGAGAGGAAGATTAAAACTTTACGTTTTTAAAATCGTACGTCCGGGGGGGTAGCGGAGTTTTTTATTTGGTGTAGTACATAGGGTCTTACGATTTGGACAGTACGTAAGTTCTGCAAAAACTACATCTAAGTGCTATTGTCACCTCGTCCAATTTGTGGCATATTTTTGCGCTGAACATGAAAACAGGAAAGCGATCTACGAACCAACCTTCATTAACAAAGCGGTATCGGTCAACCGCCACCGGACGTCGATGCCACCGGTTTATCACTGCTGTCGTGGCGCTGGCCACGTTCTTTTTTCTCATGGTCGTTGGCCCCGTTGCGGAACCGGGTTTCTGGCAGCTGGAAAATCTCGTTGGGCTATGGGCCAACTTTATTCTCTATACAGCTCTCATCCATACCGCACTCTCCCCTGTCGGCTACATCGGTCACATTCTGTTCAGCAGCGTCGAAGCTGCGGCAGAGCTTTCTCGGGATAAGGCCGCATCGCTGCCGCCGCCCCAGGCATATTTTTCCGGGTTGCCGGAACGCTTTTCCCCACACAGCAATATCATCTCCCTCGCCGATGTAAACCATCGGGCGCAATCCATTTCCCTCTTCTCGCGTAAACACCACCCCCGTTTGCGCAGCACCAACAAAGCTCCCTTTAGCCTGTTCATGCAGGCAGTCTCTCTCCTGGCTCCTTAGTGGTTTCCCTCATTAACTGACCTGAACCAATCCAGACAGATCTCAGATGCTCTGGCGCATCCTGACATATTGCTCAGGAAAGCCAGCGCCTGTCAGTTACCTTGCTGCTTGTCAGCAAGACCACAACAAGGAGTAATCCGTGTTAAAAATAAACACCCGGTATCGCAATACCCGGAAGAAAACCATCTCCCTCACCAATGAGGGACACGATCAGCTGAAACAGTATGCCGATGCCCATGGCCTGACCTTCAGTGCCGCCATCGAAACCCTCTCGCTTGTGGGCATGAAGGCCGACCTTACCCAGCTGCTGGTGCCGCTGCTCAACGATATCGTCGCGGTGGGACTGGCGCGCAACTTCAACCGGCTGGCCAAGCTGAGCATCCAGGCGGCGGCCGAATCGGCCATGACCCACGACCTGACCGCGATGCTTCTTTTGCAGCTAATCCGTCAGGAAGCCGAGCGGCATCCAGCAGATTTCGAAGACCGCTTCGCCGTCAGCCATGATGCCACCGTCCAACCAGATTTCCGCATCCGTGAGGTGTACAACCATATGCGCCACATGGCGCGCAAGCGGCAAAAGCGGCTGATGAGTCAGCCGCTGCAGCAGCTTCTAGAACAGTATGCCCAGGCAGAACCAGCCGTGGCCGGAACGGAGAGTATAGCCTTAGCAGAAACGGAGGTGGGCCATGCGTGAGTTGCACAATGTCGTCCGCCATCAGGTCCACGAAAACCGCACCAAAACAGGCCGCGTCTCCGCCACGGTAACCCGGAAGATTGCCAACTACCTGGCCTACGGCCGAGGCCGACCCGTCCAACAGCAGCAGCGTGAGCCGCGCGGGGCCTGGCTGGACCAAAACAGCCAGCCGCGCACCCATGATGAGGTCATTGCCTGGGTGGCGCAAGAGGGCAAAACACAGCGGTACACGCACCAGCTCATTCTCTCCGTGAAGGATGAGTGGCTGACCCCGGAAGCGTACAACCGGGCGCTGGCGGCCGGTGGCCCCTTCTTCACTGAGTGGCGCCTCATGGCCCATACCGATACCAGCTACTCGCACGCCCACGTCATCGCCTTTGGTGACAAGCAGATTCGCTTTAAATCCGAATCGTTTCGCGACTGGTGGCTGACGGTGCGGCAGGCGCTGGAAACCGAACGAGAGGCGGCCCTGGCGCAGCGCACGGCCGTGCCGGAACACGCGCTGAGCCAGGAACTGGTGCCAGCGGCCGCCGCTGAGCGCAGCCTCTCCCTTCAACCGGATTTAGAAGCGGCCCAACCGCAGCAGGAAGCTGAAGCGGCATGGGGCATGGAGTGGGAATGATGAATGAACAAATGACCCTTTTTAACTACTGGCAAGAGCTATGGCGCGAGGCCACCCCGCAAACAAAGCGGGCGCTCCGCATAACGGCCATCGTCTATGTGGTGCTCTTCCTTTTGGGCAGCTATCTGGCTGCCACCCAAATGGCGGCAATCGCGCCAATGGATCCTGGCGGCAAAGCCTTTGCGGCGGTAAGCGTTGGACCGTTTGGCGTCGTCTGGCAGCTGTTGACCTGGCTTGGTGTGCTGGTGGAAGACCCGCGTAATCCGGGGCTGGGTTGGCTCGTTCCCGCCGTTATCCACCTCGGTTTTTGGGGAGTTGTCTACTACCTGGGTATCCAGCCGGTGAACCAGATGGTGCTGAACAAGCGGCGGGCCGAAAAGCATGAAGCAAAGCAGGGCAACCTGTCAGATAGCAACATCATTGCGGCGCTGCCAGGTGAAACGGGCGTCCCGTTTGTAACGCTCCAGAACGAGAAGAAGAAGGCGGTGCCCGTTGGTCTAGACTATGCTAGGGGGCAGGGACATGTCCTGGTGGTGGCCAGTACGCGCTCGGGTAAAGGGCTGCACCTGACCGAAGTGCTTAAGCAGTGGCCCGGCGCCGCCGTCGTGGTTGACCCGAAATCGGAGCAGTGGACAAGAACGGCCGCTTTGCGGCAGCAGCAGGTAGGCCCGGTGTATCATCTGCCGGGGCACCAGGTCAAGCTGGCCTACTACTACAACTTCCAAAATCCCGACGATCTGCAAGAGCTGCACGCCCAGATGATGCGGCCAGACGAAGACAGCCAGCGCATCTTTGCCGACAAATCCCTGCCGCTGTTTCGGGCTGTGGGTCACTTCGCGGCCGAGCGGGGCGAGGATGCCCTGCGTGTCTTGCTGGATGCAGGAGAGGACGACTTCATGCAGGTGCTGCTGGGGCTGGAGAGCGTACCAGCGGCCAGACAGTTTGTCCGTCAGTTTACCAACGGCCTGTCGCCCGATAAGGTGACCAGCAACGACCGGTTTGTCACTTCGGCCTACGGCACCTTTACCACCCGCCTCTTTGGCTACCAGAAGCATATCGACACCATCTGCCCCTATACCCCCAAACTCGCCTTACCGCGGGAATGGGTGGCTAGAAAATCGACGCTCTACATCACCTACAGCTTGAATGATCTCCAGGGCGTTGGCGGTGTGGTCTCGGCCATCCTGGCTGGCCTGATGCGCCATCACATGCGGCAGGGTCAGGGTCAGCGGCTGCTGGTGGTGATTGACGAAACGGCCGCTGTACGGATGCGTCACCTGGACACCTATCTGGCGACGGTGGGTGGTTATGGCATCACGATGCTGCTTTATGCCCAATCCCTGTCGCAGCTGGAAGGGATCTACGGCAAATCTGGGGCCAACGCCATTCTGTCCAACTGCGCTCACCAGCTGTGGTATCCACCGAACGATTTCCAGACCGCGACCCACATCTCCGACATCTTTGGCACCAAGCTGGAACCCAATCGTTCTTTTTCAACCGTCAGTCGGACGATTACCAACAAGGAGGGTCAACTGCAAAGAGTGCCGCAGCAGAGTGTCAGCGAATCCTTGCATGAAACACCGGCCTTTTTGCCTACGCAGGTGATGGCCATGCCCAAGGATAAAGTGTTTGTCCTTACCGAGCATGGCCAGCAAATCCGGTTTGTGGGGAACAGATTGGATGGGCGGGATACGTTTGGCCAGCTGCCCCGACCGCCGCTGCCGCCCCAAATCTCAACCGCTCCCCGGCGCTACACGGAATGGATTCGGCCAGCGGTAGAACCCGCTGAGGCAGTAGATGCCGACGAGGACGCCGCCACAACTGGCGGGCAGCCTGCTGCCAACACCAAGCCGAAGCAAACGGCCGTACGGCCTGAAGCAGAGGCAGCGGGTGAAATGCCTGTTGAGCCAAGTGCCGCCGTACATGAAGCGGGCAACATGCTCGCCGCAGTAGGTGAAGATGTGGCGGGTGATCCG
>CAUJGI010000622.1 GCA_963169155.1 Chloroflexota bacterium | reverse complement strand
CGGCTGTGCCAGGATTGGCCAGGGGCCAATATCATCATCCTCACCACTTTTGACGATGACGAGTACATTTTTGACGGGCTGCGGGCCGGGGCCAAAGGGTATTTGTTGAAGGATGTGTCGGGGGAGGAGCTGGCAACGGCCGTACGCGCCGTGGCGCGCGGCAGTGCCCTGTTGGGATCGGCCGTGGCGCAGCGGGTGCTGGCCCAGTTCGCCGGAATGGTGCCTGCCAAACCAGCTGACGCGCTGTCCGAATCCCTCTCCGACCGCGAGCTGGAAATCTTGCAGCTCATTGCCGGGGGGCTAAGCAACCCGGAAATTGCCGCCCGGCTCTTTCTGGCCGAGGGTACGGTGAAAAATTACGTCTCCACTATTTTGCAAAAAACCAACACCCGCGACCGCACCCAGGCGGTGCTTAAGGCCCAATCACTGGGGCTGTTGGGTGATCACTCCTGATTCTCAGCCTTCAGATTGTGGTGTCATACCCGCGAAAGCGGGTATCCATCTTGATTACTCCATTGGTTTCTCGCCTTCGCGGGAATGGCAAATAAAACATCACACGTAGAGACCGCAAAAATACAGACTTTTTTGGCCAGAAAGTAGGGAAAACCCTTATTCCGCTAATCAAGAAGTTGTGCGAAGGTGTGTGTCATCTAAAAATGCGTCCTTGTGGCTATGGGCCAACGGCCGTATAAAAGTGGAGGTACACACATGACCGAAAAAATTGTCCAACGAGAAGAAACAGTCTACACCGACGGCGACGAATTGCCTCGCAGCGAGACAACCGTTGTCAGAGAGAGCGTCTCCACAAATTCCGAACGTCTGACCAACCGCCGGGCCATTTTCAAAATTGATCAGGCCTTGTGGCTGCTGCTGGGGATGCTGGAAGCCCTGTTGGGCATCCGAGTTTTCCTCAAGCTCATTGCCGCCAATCCAGAAAGCGGCTTTGCCCGGTTCATCTACGGCGTATCTGATCTCTTTTTGCTGCCCTTTTTTGGCCTGACGCAAACGCCTTCGGCCAACGGATCGGTTTTGGAAATCTTCACTATCATCGCCATGGTGGTGTATGCGCTGCTGTTCTGGTTTTTGGTGTATCTCGTGCACCTCATTGGCGAGCGTTAGGCGGAGTTTATACCCAACCATGACAATCAATAAAAATGCCGGTGTTGTTTTGCTGTCTATCTGGCTCATCCTGACCGGTTTGATTGGGCTGGTAGGATTGAATTTTGCCAACCTTGGCCTACTGATGGGTCTGTTGGCGCTGGTAGCCGGTGTGGTCATCGTGCTGGATTCTTCGAACTTGCTCAGAGGCAAAAAGTCCAGCCGCCGGGTGGGGTGGATCTTACTGGGTGCCTGGCTGATCTTAACCGGGCTGCTGACCCTTGTGGATATGGCCTTTGCCGGGCTGACTTTGCTGCTTGGCTTGCTGGCTCTGGCGGCTGGCGTGTTGATCTTGCTGGATCGATAGTAACCAGAGGTGCGACGCACTTTTGTTGGCGAGTATGGCGGTGCTTTGCAGCTGAGCAAGTGCGTCGCACCTGCATAGTCAGTTGGTATTTACGATTTGTGAATGAACGGCCGTTCCTGAGAAGGAACGGCCGTTTTGCGTTGCCTGCCAAATTCTATCAAAACACGTTAACTATTTAACTATTGTCTATATATTCATGAACAAATGATTGACAAATCGGTACCTCTTCCTTTACCATAGCGTCACAGTTCAACACAAATTCCAAGCAACAAGCTCACAATCCACCCAAAAACAGCCCTACCATTCTTTCAGCGGCATTGATGCAGCTGTGTCTCATTAGCGAAGAGAGATTCCGACCACCTTATTTGTTCACAGCGGAAGTTGGCGCATGAAGCCTGTTCAGCCCTCGAAGACGATTTTTGCCTAGGGAGTGATAACAGACGCCAGGCGCAGCACCGTTTGATTGTTAACAGCCATAGTTTTTTGTAGAGCAAGGAGAAAATGATGAGCAATCAAGAAACAATTCGGACGTTGCAGCAGCTGCACAAATTGTGCAAGGCAGGTGAGCGAGGCTTTAACATTATTGCCAAAACGGTTAACAACCGCGGTCTTAAGCTGATGCTGAAAACGTATGCCCAGCAGCGCCGCCAGATGGCCGATGCGCTTGCGACGCAAATTGCGGCAGCGGGCGGCACTGTCCCCAGTCGGCGCAGTTTCCGGGGCATGATTCATCGCGGGCGCATTGCCATTATGACCACCCTGGCGATTGGGCCGATGGAAACAGAAAATGTGGCATTGAAAGAAGCGGTGTTGGGGGAGAAAACGGCCGTGGCCGCCTACCAAAACGCCCTCAAGAAAAACCTCACGCCAGAAGCAAAAACTTTGGTTGAGCAGCAGTTTGCCCAGATCCAGGCCGTCAGCCAGAAGGTAAATGAACTGCGCGGCGTGTCTAGCGACCGGTTGGTGGTCCGTTTGTTTAATTCTGAGCAGGATGCGGCAACGGCCGTGTCTGCCCTGGCCAATATGAACTTCTCCCAGGACACCATTGAAACCATCAACTTGAGTCAGGCTAATGAGTTTAACGGCCGTTATAACGGCGAAAAAGCCGTGACAAAAGAAGCCACCATTTCTGGCGGGCTGGGCGGCGCTATTTGGGGCAGCATTTTGGGCGCGGTGGCGGGCATTGGCCTGCTGCAGTTCACCGGCATCGAGCCATTTGGCGCGGCCACGATGGCGGGCACCTGGGGGCTGATTGCCCTCAGCGGCACGGTTAGCGGGATGCTGATCGGCGCAATTCTGGGCTTTTTCATCGGCCTCGGGGTGTCGGAGCAAGATGCTTACCTGTACGATGCCAGCATTCAGCGCGGTACGACGATGGTTTTACTCAAAACCAATCCCCGCCGTGCTCCCGAAGCCTCACAAATCATGCGGCAGGTCAACCTCGCCGCGGCCACCGTCCAGCCCATACCCTAACTCCCCTACCGTAGCCGCGGTTTCTTACCGCGTTTTTCCAGCGCGGAAAGAATCCGCGGCTACGATGAAAAATCCCGCTTGTTGGCGTATACTTGGCGCACACAAACCAAAACCAACTGCCAGCAAGCTATGAATGTTGACACCGCCAAGCTCCGCCAATTTATCAACGAACACTTTGGACCGCAGGACCTTAACGACCTGCTGTTCGATTATTTTCGTTCCGTCCATGAAGATATTACCCTGGGCATGACCAAGCAGCAGCAAATTTCGCTGCTGCTTGAGTTTTGCCGTCGGCATAACCAGATGGAGAATTTGTTCGTGGCGGTGGGAAAGATGCGGCCGTTTTTCCAACCCCACGACTACGTACAAGGTGAAAAAGCACCCACCGCAGCCCCATCCACACCCGCCCCCATCAGCCGCAACCCCCGCCAAATCTTCATCAGCCACGCCCACCAGGACG
>CAUJGI010000621.1 GCA_963169155.1 Chloroflexota bacterium | reverse complement strand
TGGCTGGCAGTGCTCGGTGTGCTGGTGGCGGCGGCGGCGCTGTACCCCATCCTGGCCACCAAGGCTAAATGGGACGTACGCCTGACTCACGAAGCACCGATTACGCTGGACGGCATGGCCTTTATGCCCTACGCCAGCTATATGGAAAGCGTCAATGGCATCAGCGGCAACGTGCCGCTTTCGTTTGACTACGAGGCGGTGAAGTGGATGCAGCAAAACATCCCTGGCTCGCCGGTTGTGGCCGAAGGGTACAGCGACAATTATTATCGCTCGGCCACCAACCGGGTGGCGATGTACACCGGGCTGCCGGGCATCATCGGCTGGAGCGGCCATCAGCGGCAGCAGCGGGCCATCCTGCCTGGTCAATTCATCGACCAGCGCATCCGCGACGTGGCCACGCTGTATAACACGACGGCCGTCGTTGAAGCGCAAAACATCCTGGCCCGCTACGACGTGAGCTACGTTTACGTCGGCCAGCTGGAGTGGGTGCTGTACACCCCCGACGGCCTGAACAAGTTCGACCAGATGGCACAAATGGGGCTGTTGGAAGAGGTGTACCGCAATGCCGGGACAAGTATTTATAAGGTTTTGGATAACGAGGCACTTTCTTTGAGTAATTAACCGTAGGGTCGCAGCGTGCTGCGACCCTACCAGGATACAGTTATGCTGGCTTGGGAAGACATTTTTGCGGCGATTCGGTGGTGGGGCGTGCTGTTGCTGTTGGGAACGGCCGTTACCCCCCTCGCCTTCACCCTCTTCAAACGGCTGCCCGACCGGGGCTACGCCTTTGTCAAGATGCTGTCGCTGCTGCTGGTCAGCTACCTGTTCTGGCTGTTGGGCAGCCTGGGCTTTTTGCAGAACAACGTAGGCGGCATTTTGCTGGCGGCGGCCGTGGTGGTTGGGCTGTCTTATTGGGCCTACCGTCGCAACGGGGCCGAACTACGCGCCTGGATCTGGGGTCAGTGGACCCACATTCTGCTCACTGAACTCGTTTTTGCGGTGATATTTGGTTTGTGGGTCTGGGTGCGGGCGCAAAACCCGGCCATCACCGGGACCGAAAAGCCAATGGAGTTTGCCTTCCTCAACGCCGTCGGGCGCAGCGCCACCTTTCCGCCGGTTGATCCGTGGCTGTCTGGTTTTGCCATTAGCTACTACTACTTTGGCTACGTGATGATCTCGGTTTTGGCGCGGCTAGCGGCCGTGGCTGAACCGGTAGCGTTTAACCTGGGCATTGCCTGGCTGATGGCGGGAACGGCCGTTGGCGCGTTTGGCCTCGTCTACAACCTGGTGATGAGCTACGGGCAGCATCTCAAGCAAAAAGCCACCCGCCTGGCCGTCATTTTGGGTCTGATGGCCGCCATTGCGCTGCCCATCGCGGGCAACCTGCAAATTATTCTGGAAACGCTGCATGGCAACAGCACCGGTTCGGCCAACTTTTGGGCCTGGCTCGACGTGCGCGATATTAACGGTCCTGCCGTGGAGCAAGAAAGTCTCCGTTTCTGGTGGTGGTGGCGCAGCTCACGGGTCATCAACGAGTACACGCTGGCGGGGGACATGGTTGAAGGGCTGGAACCCATTGCTGAATTTCCGGGCTTTAGCTTTGTTTTGGGTGATATGCACCCCCACGTCCTGGCCCTGCCGTTTGCCTTTTTAAGCCTGGCAGTGGCCATGCTGTGGTGGCTGGAAGAAAGGGAGATTGGTGATCGGAGATTAGAGATTAAGCGGAACCAATCTTCAATCTCCAATCTTCAATCTCTAATCCCCAACAAGCCGCTCTGGCTGCTCACTGTCATTGTTCTGGGCGGCCTTTCTTTCCTCAACACCTGGGACGTGCTGATTCACCTGTTTGTGGTGCTGGGGGCGTTTGTGCTGAACCGCTGGCGGCGCTTTGGCTGGCGCAGCCAGTGGCTCACCGACGCGTTTTGGCTGGCGCTGCTGCTGGCCATTCCGGCCATTTTGCTCTACCTGCCATTTTACCTCGGCTTCCGGTCGCAGGCGGGCGCGCCGTTTTTGCTGCCAACGCTGGTGCGCCCCACCCGCCTGCCCCAATTTTTGATTATTTTTGGCCTGCCGCTGCTGGGCATCTGGGCGCTGGTGCTGAGTCTGGCCAGCCGGTACAGGTTTAAGCAGTGGAAATCGGGGGTGGTGACGGTCGTTTCGCTCATTCTCGGCCTGTTTTTGCTGGCGCTGCTGCTGGGCTGGATCGTCGCCAGCAGCGCCGACGGCGCTGGACGCATCGTGAACCTGTCCACGGAATTGGGTCTGAGTCTGCCTGCCCGACCGGAAGGGAACGTGGCGCTGGGGTGGGGCTTTACGGCCGTTCTCGCCATCCTCCCCGCCGTTTTAAGCGCCAAACTCACTTTCCCCGGCGTCACCCTCATGCTGGCCGCCCTGCTGGGGCTGGTTGTCGTGGCCTGGCAAGGTTTGTTGGGAGAAAAAGAAGGAACACAGAGCCACACAGAGGAAGCACAGAGATTCACAGAGGAGTTGTCCCCCCATCTCCCCATCTCCTCTTCTCCCTATCTCCCCGTCGCCCCCTCGCCCCTGCCCTTCGCCCTCCTCCTCATCGCCACGGGCGCGCTGCTGACGTTGGGACCGGAGTTTGTTTATTTGCGCGACAATTTTGGAATGCGGCTGAACACGGTGTTTAAGTTTTATTACCAGGCATGGGTGATGTTTGGCGTGGCGGGGCTGTTCAGTCTGTCTTACCTGTGGCTGGCGGCCAAAGAAGGCAGCCGTAAGCTGGTACCAGCGGGGGTGACGGTGGTGTACACGGCCGTTTTCCTCCTCACCCTGCTCTTTCCCATCCAGGCCGTGCAATCCCGCGCCGTTGAATATCGCGGGCCGGTGGAATCGGCCAACCGGCTGCCCGCCACGCTCAACGGCCTGGCGCAAATGGCCGCCTTCAACCCAGACGATTACGCCGCCATCCTGTGGCTGCGCGAGAACGTGAACGGCACGCCAACGATTGTGGAGGCGGTCGGTGGGCAATATTCGGTGCAGGGACACGGCCGTATTTCGGCGAGCACCGGCCTGCCCACGCTGCTGGGCTGGGCCGGGCACGAATACCAGTGGCGTGGCTACAGCACCCCCGAACCCGCCGAGCGCGACCCGGTGGTGCGCGACGTGTACACTGTGCCCGGCTGGGACAACGGCAACATCGTCGACAGGCTCAATGCCTACGGCGTGGCCTACATTTACGTAGGCAATCTGGAACGAAACACGTATGGCATTGACGGCCGTTTGACTGGCCAGAACAAATTCAGCGAAAACCTAGAAGTTGCCTACCAGAACGGCTCTGTTACCATTTACCGCTGGCAGGGAACAAAGTAGCAATGTCTTTTTAACGCAAAGAACGCAAAGATTAAAAAGGCACAAAGGGATTGTCTTTCCTTACTTTGC
Source organism: Chloroflexota bacterium (assembly GCA_963169155.1). Lineage (GTDB taxonomy): Bacteria > Chloroflexota > Anaerolineae > Promineifilales > Promineifilaceae > Leptofilum. The sequence continues at coordinate 77 of CAUJGI010000621.1, read as the reverse complement.
CGCTTTGCGCCTTTGCGTCAAAATTTTTTGGAGACAAGAGATTGGAAATTTTCCCCACACCACAAGCCGCATACCAG
>CAUJGI010000620.1 GCA_963169155.1 Chloroflexota bacterium | reverse complement strand
GCCAAACCCCACCCCACACCAAAGTAACCTTTTAGGGCCATCCGTCCGATGCAAAAAGCATTCTATCAACAGATTTCGCAGATTTCGCAGATAAAAAATTCGTTCAATCTGCGTAATCTTTGATTTGTTCTTATGGCAGATTTGGCGCTGGAAACGGCCGTTTCCCAACAACACCATGTCACCCTCATCGCCGGTATCGACGAGGCCGGGCGCGGCGCGCTGGCCGGGCCGGTGGTGGCCGCCGCCGTCATCCTGCCGCTCAACGACACCATTGCCACCCAGCTGCTTGGTGTAAACGATTCTAAGCAGCTCACCGCCGCCCGGCGCGAAGCCCTGTTTGACCTCATCTGCCAGCACGCCCTGGCCTACGGCATCGGCCTGGAACCGGCGGCGGTAATCGACCAGATTGGCATCCTGCCCGCCAACAAGCTGGCCATGGTGACGGCCGTATCCCAACTCACCCCCCCACCGGAATTTTTGCTGATAGACGGCCGTATCCGCCTGCCCCAGCTCAACATCCCGCAAAAAGCAATCGTGCGCGGCGACAGCGCCAGCCTGAGCATTGCCGCCGCCTCCATCCTGGCCAAGGTCACCCGCGACCGACTGATGGTGGAGCTGGACCGGCACTATCCCCACTACGGCTTTGCCCAACACAAAGGGTACGGCACCGAGTTCCACCGCGCCGCCATTGCCCAATTTGGCCCCTGCCCGGAACACCGCCACTCCTTCGCCCCCATTCGCCCCCCGCTGCTGTAGGGCAACTTTGTGATCTCGTTCCACGCTCCCCGTGGAATGAAGATCGGGACGCTCCAGCGTCCCCCTTCGCGGCGCAGAGCGCCGACCCCGGCATTCCCACGCCGAGCGTGGGAACGAAAAAACGTCACATTTCACCAGTTGTTGTTTTGCCGCAGCCAGGGTACAGTTCGCCTTATGAAACCACTCATCGGCATAGACCTCAAGCGCTTTTTGCGCGACTACCGGCGGCAGCACCAGCCCGATTTTGACATCGTAGGGCTGCTGCAAAGCGTCGAATATCCGGCCAACGTCGGCTCCATCTTCCGCGTGGCCGACGGGGCCAACCTGACGGAACTGGTGCTGACGGGTGTTACCCCCACGCCGCCCAACCCCACCATCGACAAGGTCGGCCGTTTTAAGAGTTTACGCATCCCCTGGCGCTATGAGAAGGAAGCTGTGCCCGCGCTGCAGCAGCTCAAACAGTCCGGCTACACAATTGTGGCGGTGGAATTGACGGATACGGCCGTTCCCTACCACACCTTCTCCTATCCCCAAAAAACGTGCCTGGTGGTGGGCCACGAAGACCACGGCGTCACCAAAGCGACGTTGGGAATGTGTGATGCTGCCGTTTTCCTGCCCATGTACGGCAAAGGCCAATCCCTCAACGTGCATGTCGCCTTTAGCATTGTCCTCTACCACATCCTGCATCAAACCGAGAACATTTAACGGCGTGGCAAGAAAGTTACACAGAGCGGCGCAGAGAAGACACAGAGCTTCACAGAGAAATTTAGGAGAAAAACTTTGCGCTCTTGTATATTAAAACCGCACATTTACAACAACAACGAATAGCAGAAAATACTGTTTTCGAGCAAGCTACCTTTCCAGTGAAAACTCTTATAGGCAAAAAAAAAGAGTACACCGGGTGTACTCTTTCAGGATGCAAGCTAGAATGCTACTCAGCTATCCGGTTTACCTCTTGAGCCTGTAAGCCCCGAGGGCCTTCTGCTACCACAAATTCTACTCGCTGGCCATCCTCCAAAGAACGATAGCCACTACCCTGGATGGCACTGTAATGGACAAAGATGTCGCCACCGGCATCCCGTTCAATAAAGCCAAAACCTTTGTCATTATTGAACCATTTTACAGTACCCGATTCACGTTCTGCCACGGTTACCAACCTCCTACGAGTGTACGGAGCAGCCTCTAAAGCCAGAAGCCGCTGCTAAAAACTGGACAAACGCTATCATAATTTTATGGAGTTGTCAAAGTTGGTCAGACATATTTTTGGATATAGGCGGCCGTTTTTTTGGGGCGGGAATGGAAGCGAGGAACGGCCGTAGCCTTTCTTTTAGCACAAAAAAAGGCCACCTGCGCAGGCAAGTGACCTTCAAAAATGGGCGGTAATGGACTCGAACCATCGACCTCTACGATGTCAACGTAGCGCTCTAACCAACTGAGCTAACCGCCCGAACAAGCGGGAATTATACCCACGTTTATGGCGGCGTCAAAATATACATAAAGTTTGTTGCCGCTAGAATTGGCCCTATGGTATAGTTGCGCCACAATGACGCCCAAACCAAAAGAACGCCGCGAATGGGGAATGTTAGGCTTTGGCGCAGCACTCCTGCTGCTCTTTTTTGTTGGCCGTTTGCTGGAAGATGCGCTGGGGGTGGATCACGTCTGGCTGGTCTCCTGGAGTTGGGTGGTCATCGCCTTTATCACCTTCATTTTGGGCCTCATTTATTATGCCCAGTACGTCTCGCCGCTGCGTGGTGAAGAAGGCTGGGCCGAGGGCGTGCGGCTGCTGCTGGAGGCATATTACCACCAGGCCGAAAAGGCCCTGGAAGGCAGCGAACCCCAGAAGAAAAAGAAGGGGTCGGCCAGCGCCGATGAGGTGGACAAACTGCCCGACAGCCTGAACAGCCTGAAAGCCGGGTTTATTCGCGGCTACCAGGTGCTGGCGATTACCAAGGGGCGCAGCTTTGTGCGTCCGGGCGGGCCAGGTTTTGTGGTGCTGTACAAGGGGGAGCAAATCTGGCGGGTCATTGATTTACGGCCGCAGCGGCGCAGCCAGCCGGTGCACAGCAAAACCCGCGACGGCATTCCCATCGAAACGTCGGTAACGGTGACTTTCCAGGTACGGCGCACGGGCGCGGGCAGCGATGATGACCTGCTGTATGCGTTCGACCGGGAAGCGATTTTTCATGTGAGTTACGATGAGACGGTGGATGAAAACGGCCGTCTCCTTCCCTGGACCCATCAGTTAACGCCACCCGCTGCCGCCATCCTCGCCAACGAGATTCCCAAATACAGCCTCAACGAACTCACCCGCGCCGAAGAAGGCATTTCGCCGCTAGAAGAAATTAGGCAGACCGTGACCCGT
>CAUJGI010000619.1 GCA_963169155.1 Chloroflexota bacterium | reverse complement strand
TCGAGCGATTCTGGTGTAGTGTCTTGATAGCGACTAAGTTCCGGTAAAATAATGTCCAATTCTTTGAGCCGCTCTACCATGATTGTGTTTGATGGCCACGCCATCATCCTTCTTCTCAAGCCTTCTTCTTGACGTTGCCGTAAATAGGCCGTGTCACGATACTCGCGCACCACATTAAGCTCAAATTGAAGCTGGCTTTCATCATCCACCGCATATAACACCCGGGCAGTGCGAATAATTTCAAAACAAAAAGCAGGCGAGGCCCGGCGCAAATCCACGATATCCACTCTTTCCGTCCCTAAGAAAGTCACTAGCTTTTCGCGAAACTCAAAGGCAGGCGTTTGCTCTGCCCAAATAGCCAGATCAACATCGTTACCTGCCTTACCTTCCGCCAGAGAGCCAAAGAGATAGACCAGAATGACATCCGTTTCACTAAAAAGAGTGGATAATCTCTCGAGAGCCGATTGGACCTCGGGCCTTAGTGGCGCAAAACCTCTCCATTTTTCTGCGGAGCCCATGTTTACTCCTTTGAGGTATCTTACAAGCCTATAGGATGCATTTTACCATTTCATGAACGCGATTAATATTCCTCTGGGGTCAGTACAGTGGTAGCGCTGCGATCCGCCTCGGTGATGATCCAAATTCGTGCTGTGCCACCATCTTTATTGGGAACGTTATAGGCAGACCAAAGGCGATACCCTTCTCTGACGGCCGTATCATTTTGCTGTTTATTGAAGGCATCTTGTTCGCCCCAATCTCCCTGAGCGTGGCGAGTCAGGTAGGGGGAGAAATCAACTTCCAGGTCTGCTGCCCCCGGCGTCATTACCACATGGCCCAGAGCAAACAAAACATTTCTGGTTGCCTCGTCTGCCAGGCTTATATAGAGAAAAGGTAAACCGCTGTGATCCTGCTGAATCTGGGCTTTAAAATGCCAATAGCGCCGCTGCCCTACACCCCGGATGATGACGGAAAATTGCCGTTCTGTTGGACTTATATCTTTGCCGGTGACCACACACATGCCCAAGATGTCGTGCCACACGCCTTTGAAGTCGTTGGGCCAGGCTGAGGCCACGGCTCGCTGCATCAGGTTGATAACGCCGTCGGAGGCCGTTACCGGTATTTTGAAATGCTGCCGGGTAACCTCGTCCAGCCCCAGCTGGCTCAGGCGGGCATCCAGGAGTAGGCCCTCTTCAAGCATTTCGACTCGTCCTGGTCCGGCATAAATGATGGCTGGTTCCGGTTCTGATTCTGCTTGAGCGACGGTATCAGGTTGGGTTGACCAATACAGGCCCATGTCGGCAAAGGGGATGGTGGGCGGTGTGAGCTTGACGACCGAGCAATACCCCATGTCGCGGCAGAGGGAATCTGCTGTTTCCAGGACCATTTGGTAAGCAGCCGCGTCCATCTGGCCGCCAGATTGGGAGAAACGGCCGTTGGGGAATAAAAAAGCGGCGACCGTATCGGTTACCGCTTGATATGAAAGGTAGTTCTTGCCGTCTATCGTTTGAACAGGCAAGTCGGCAAGCTTGGTTTTGAGTTCTTGCATGAGTATCACTTGGTGTTGATTAGGGATTAATGAAGCTGGGCAAACGGCCGTTTATGCCAAATGGACGTCATCAATTTAAGTAGGTTTAATCTTCACAAAGTGGAAAGCGTTAGCGAATGACCTATGCCTCAACGATTTGGGGTCAATAGATCGTTCTGCCGGATGTTCGGTTTTGTATCGCTGGTGAACGAAACGGTAGGAGAAGTGAAATATCTGGTCATTGTAGTGGCAACGTGCAACTGACTCGTCATTGGCCTACTACCCATCAGGATGGAAAAAAAACAGGCTCTGTAAACGCTGCCAGGAGTTGGGAAGAAGGTTCGCTTGTCGCGTACTCACTGTTGTCACGATGAAAGCCGACACCGGAAACAACGATTTCTGCTGCCTTATCCTCCTGCCCGTCTATCTCTATCGAAACTCCCAACCATTGGCGCAGCAACTCAGCGTTGGTAAGCGCGTGGCGGGTGAGGCGATGGGTCGTGTAGCGGCTGGTGCCGTGCGCCAGCGCCGCGGGAATCATGAGCTGGTCGGCTAGGTGCTCATCCACCATGGTGCGGCTGCGGGTAAAGGCCAGGAGTTGGGCAACGGCCGTTTCCCCCACCTGGTCCGCCGGCAATCCTGGACGCCCTAAACTGGTAAAACCGCCATTGGGCAGCCAGAGCACAATGCCCGCCCCCGGACCTCGCCCACGCTCCCGCACCGGCTGAATGTTGGGCGTGAATCCAGCGTCAACGAGCAGGTTTTGCGCGCGGTTGGCCATGCGCTGCGGGATGTGCGCGGGCAGATTGGTCACGGCGGCGATACCCTCTACCAACTTCGTACCTGGCGCGGTGATGGTGGGGGCGTGGAGCTGACTAGTGGGCTGAATGACGGCCGTTATCTTGCCACCCCCCGCTGGATACCAGGCCCAGGCATCGAGTTCCAGCGTCGCGTCAATACCAAACTGGCGCAGAAGGGGTAGCACTAACTGCGAAAGATAGTGAAACGGCGGACTAAACGGTACGTGGGTGCCACCGTGGAGCGTGACGTGAGATTTACTTTGGGCAAACAGCAGCGGCCAGATAAGCGCCTGCCAGATGAGCGTCACCGCGCCGGCCGAACCGCCCTGCGCCGCATCGGCCACATCAAAGCGGTATGTCGCGCCCTGTGGTGCCACCTGCGGCTGAAATACCAAAGTTTGTGAACTGATCGCGGCCCCTTCCAGGGCCGCGCCACACACGGCGGCGACGGCATGCACCGCCGTTAAATGCTGCGGTCGCAACCCCGGCTGCTGGCGGTTAGCCCGGATATGGGTCAGGGTAAACGGCCGTCCGGTCAGGGCCGCCAGGCTCAAGCTCGTTCGTAATATCTGTCCGCCGCCTTCCCCTTGACGGCCATCAATTTTCAACATAAATGTTCCTCTAGCTGTCTCAAGTAGCGTCTAAAGATTGCATCCTTTTTTCTGAGGGGAATCGGTTAGTCTCAGGGAGCAAGCCGCATGAATGAAGTTAATGACAGACTGTCAATTTTAGAAACCAGATAACGGGCAGCCTTGAGGATGTTAGAGTACCATATCCTAGCGCCATCGTGGTGCCCTACCAGCGATCTACCTCAGCTCCTGTATTGTCGTATAACACGGCCGGGTCCGGCTCACTGTTGTTCCAGATTGGGCTGCCAAAGTTGCAGTTGTAGCCACCTTTGCCCGCGTCCTCGGCAAGTGCATAGATGCGCAGGGTAGCGCCTGGTTGCATCACGCCGCCCAAACCGCACGCCTGATTTCCCTTCTCGGAGACCAACACCCAACCGGACAGATCAATGGCAGCCGCATTGTTATTGCGGAGGTCCACAAATTCTTCTTGCTTGTTAACATTGATAATCTCCACCAGCGATGACGAAGGCGGTGGTGGTTGAGTAGGTGCCGGTGGCTCAGTTGGTACAGCAGTTGGCGCTGGTGTGTTGGTAGGGAGTGGAACGGCCGTTGGCGGTACAGCTGTTGGGGGAACGGCCGTTGCTGGCGGACGCGTGTTGGTCGGTGGAACAGCCGTATTGGTCGGCTGTGGCGTGTTTATTGGCAGCGGTGTGTTGGTCCCGGTTGGGACAGGCGTTTCAGTGGGTGGTTGAGTTACTGTAGCTGTTGCTGTGGCTGGTTCAGTTGGAACGGCCGTTTGCGTTGGTGTATTTGCAGGAACGTCGGTTGGTTCTACAGTGTCAGTTGGAACTGGACTGTTGATAGCTACTTCCTGACTTCTATTCTCAGTTTCTGGTGTTGTTTGGCAGGCAACTAATACAAAAAGGATGGCGAAAAGAAATAGGCAACGATGCATGGCAATGGTCTCCCTGGACGATGAGATTGTTGGAACGCAGGACAGTATATAACAGGCAAAAGTTTAAGCGCAAGCGGCAGTTTCCTCGCCGCCAGCCTGCCCTGTCACGAACCTGTTAAGTAAGCGCTCTCCCACATTGCCGAACACATTTCTTCGCCACACCAGACCTAGCGCTGTCTTTAGAGGTATGGGCCATCCAGTTCTCGCATTACTTTTGCCCC
>CAUJGI010000618.1 GCA_963169155.1 Chloroflexota bacterium | reverse complement strand
CTCCGCCAGGTACCAGCCGCTGTCCCCCTCGCTGCCCAGGCGCAGGCGGAACGCTTCGCTGACGCCCGAATTGAGGGCAAACAGCAGGCCAACCAATCCCACCAGCCCCAGCCAGGGGCGGACGAGCGGCTGCCGCCAGCCCAACAACAGGGTCATGAGACCGGCCACCCCGCCAATCGTCAGGAAGCTGGCCCGGCTGAGGGTGAGGAAGCTGGCTTGCAGCAGGAGCAGCAGCAGGAGGAAGTTGAGGAGGAGAACGGCCGTTTGCCCCACGCGCCGCCACCACAGCCAGCCCGCTACCAGCAGCAGCGGCACCGCTGCCTCCAGAATCATGGCGGCGTGGTTGGCGTAATCCAGCGGCCCGGTCAGCCGCAAATACGCCCCGGCCACGGTGATGCCCGCGCGGAACGGCAGCAGCCAGCCCAATTCCTGGCCCAACCACAGTTCAAACAGGCCGATGACGGCGATCAGCACGCCGCTGACAATGATCGCCCCCATCACTCTGGTGCGCTGCGCCGGGGTATGAAGCAGCACCGGCACCGCCAGCGCCAGCCCGATGCCGCTGAGCAGGCGCAGGCTGGCTTTGAGGGCATTGCCGTTGTGCTCCGGGGCGAGGACGGCCGTTACCACAAACAGCCCGCCAGCCAGCAGCAGCACAATCCAGCCGCGATGCGGCAGGGGGTTGAACGGCCGTTCCTGCCACCAGACCAAGCCCGCCACCAGCAAGATCGCCGCCAGCACCAGCTCCACGTTGGTAACGGCCAGCGGCCCCAGGCGCAGCAGCGGCGCATCCAGCTCAAAGGGCAAACTCAGGGCCAGCAGCAGGAGCAGCCAGCTGCCCATTTGGCGCAGGGTGGGGGCGGCGGGTTGGCTGATCATACGGCCGTTGCCCACACAACTGGTTGGCGCAAGGCCCACAGGCAGCCAAGCAGCAGCACGCTTTCGACCAATAAAACGGAGAGCGCCGGGCCTAGCAGCCCCAGTTGCGGAATAAAAAGCCAACAAAACAAGGTGTGCAGGAGGAGGGTAACGGCCGTTAAGCCGGTCAACAGGCGCTGCTGCCCCCGCGCCACCAGATAGTGGGTCAGGCTGTAATTGAGGTATACCGGCAAGACGGTTAAGCCCAGCAGGCGCAAAATCGGTATGCTGGCGGCAAATGCCGAACCATAAAGCCACGGCACCAGCCAGGGGGCGCTCAGCCAAAAAGCAAGCGCCACGATGCTGCCCGCCAGGGCCAGAAGCAGGCTGGTTTGCCAGCCCAACTGCCTGGCGCGCTGGGGGTCCTGCGTCAGCGCCAGCGCCAAAGCGGGGAAAACGGCCGCCAGCAGCGCTGCCGGTAAAATTTGCGTCGGTTCAACCAGCCGCCAGGCGGCGCTGTACAGGGCGACGGCTTCAGCGTCGCGCCAGATTCCCAGCAGCAGGACGGCCAAACGGGTATAGGCGATGGAGAGGAAGATGGAGAGTCCCAATGGCCAGGCTTGTTGGATGAGGTGCCGCGAAACGGCCGTGTGCGGTAACTGCGTCGGCCACAGCTGGCGCACGTGGGTAATCCAGCCCGCGCGGCGCAGATGCCACAGGGCAAAACCTAAGCCACTGGCCATGACGGCCAGACTCACCAGGGCCAGCCCGAGCAGCTGCCCGTTGTGCCAGAGGATGTAAGCGCCGAAAACGGCCGTGCCCACCCGAACCCAAATCAACAGCTGTGCTTCTACTTCTAACTGCTGCTGCCCGCGGAAGACGTAAGCGACAAATTCTATGAAGGTCTGCAAAAGCAGGGTGACGCCCACCAGAAAAACAACGGGGCCGTTGTTGGCCGCACCGATGGCCGCCAGCGCCAGCAAGAGCAATACCGGTAAACTCAACCAAAGCTTCAGTTGGAAGGCGGCTACCACCTCGGGCCGGGCCGCGGTGTTGAGTCGGGCGACTTCGCGTGAAAGCAAAAGTTGCAGGCCAAAGTCGCTCATCTGCACGAGGACAAAGCCCACCGCCAAAGCGGTGTTGTAACTGCCAAAATCGGCCGTGTTGAGCTGGCGCGCAGCCCACAAAAGAAGCAAAAACGTGGCCGCCCGTCCCCCTATTTCAGCGCCCAGCTTGAGCAAGGTGTTGATTTTTAACTGTTTTTCAGAAAGCAGGAACGCAGTCATAAATTAGACCAAGAACAGGTAGTTGGTGGTTTGGGAGTTTCGGTTGTTTTACAGCTTTTTGTCACCAATGATTGGTGCACAGCGATCGGGCAGTGTTTTTTCCAACAGCCCCGGCCGAGGAATCGTCCCATTGCTGCTCACACAAACTAAACAGGGTGAGATCACCAACGGGCGTTACCTTGGGCGAGGTTATGAGTTATATACGCAGGGAATCCACGATTGGATGGACGGATCGGCTTTTGATCTACCAAATTAATGTTGATTTTGTAGGAAGGGCCAGGTGGCCCGTTTGTTGGCCGGTGATGAACTGGAAACGGCCGAAAGCGATTTACCCAGGATGGGCAAGCCGGTGAGGCGGGGCTGAAAAAGGCGGGTCTTTTGCCGGGGGTTCTTAAAAGTAGAGGTCACTCATTTCCCCGCATACTCTCATAGGGTCAGCTTATAAGCAGTTTCCGGGAAAGTGATGGAATTAGAGTTTGGTTTGGTAAATCTGCATGAGGTTGCCGCAGGTGTCTTCAAAGATGGCTATGATCACCTCACCCACGTCGGTGGGGTCTGTGCTAAACAGCACGTCCTGGTTTTTCAGGCGCTCGTATTCGTCGTAAACGTTGTCGACGCCAAAGGCGGTAAGCGGGATGCCCTGCTCAAAGAGGGCTTGCTGGAAAGCCAGGGCGGCCGGGTTGCCGTTTGGCTCTAACACAAGCTGAGTCCCATCGGGCGCTTCGGGCGACACAACGGTAAGCCACCGGGCATCGCCTACCGGAAAATCTTGTTTTTTGATGAAGCCGAGAACGGCCGTATAAAACGCCAACGCCTTCTCCTGATCATCCACAAAGATGCTGGTCAGTTCAATTCTCACGGTGGTTTACCCCTTTTTTGCCTGAGAGCGCAGCAGAAGTTGGGTCGCAGCCTGGCAGTTCAAAGCGCGGAAGTCGCTGGGACACAGGCCAAACTGCTGCTTAAACGCTTTGCCAAAGGCGGTGTGGCTGTCATAGCCAGCAGCCAAGGCAACCTCGGTGATGTTCACCGCGCCCAGGCGCAGCTTGCGGCCCGCCCGCTCCAGCCGCAGACGGCGTACGTAGCTGCCCATGCTCTCGCCCATACAGTCGCGGAAGAGGCGATGTAAGTGCGGCACCGAGAAGTCGGCCACTGCGGCCAATCTTTCCCGGTTGAGCGGTTCATCGATGTGCTGGCGAATATACCGTTTCACTGCTTCAATGAGATCGTGATTTTGCTGTCGGGTTTGAGTTTTTACAGCCATAGTGCGCATAGTATAACAGAATGGCTCTTGGCTTCTAGGCAAGATTTCAGTCATTGATCAGGGTTAACTGCCACGAGACGCCAAATTTATCGGCCGTCCAGCCAAATTTTCTGCTGAAGGGATAGGCGTCGAGAGGCATGAGCACCTCGCCATCTTCAGACAGCCGGGCAAAAAGCGTATCAATTTCCGCTTCCGTTTCGCAGGTGATGTAGAGCGACATGGACGGGGTGAAGGTGAATGGATGCGACACGTAGCTGTCGATACACATAAACGTTTGGCCGTTTAGGGCAAAAGTGGCATGCATCACGCTTCCTTCGGTGCCCATTTCGTCAGGGCCATACCGCGTTATGCTGGTGATGGCCGAGTCGTTGAAGAGGGACTTGTAAAAGTTCATGGCTTCTTCGGCCCGTCCCTCGAACATTAAAAAGGTAGTAATTTTTTGCATGTTTTTGTTCTCCTTGCTGTTTGGGTAAGCGTTTTCAGGCGTCACTATAAAGGTTCAGAACGCCTGTTCGCTAGTCGAAACGTATCATCTTGCCGGTTTAGCGAGGCCCAAAAAATTATGCCGACGGACGAATAGCAATGTCTGGGTTTTTCGGGTCTGGTGGGGTCAAATTGACTTTTGCACCGAATTGACGCGAATTAACGCTAATTTTCGTGTTAATTCGCGTCAATTCGGTGCGAACTCCTGAAATCCCAAAGAGCTCACTTTCTTTATGGCTTGCTGCTTAAAAGCCAAATGAGCGCC
>CAUJGI010000617.1 GCA_963169155.1 Chloroflexota bacterium | reverse complement strand
ACATCAAGGTCATCGCGCAAGGTGACGAGCTGGCGAGAGAGGAGCGCGTCTTGTTGGTGCTCGGTCAGGGTCTGGCGGGTCGCCTTCGCCTTGATTTCGGCGTTAAACGTCTCCAGGTCGATTATGCTGCGATGGAACAGCTCATCGCGCATCCGTACCCGTATGTCGTGCGCCAGGGTGGGGTATTGAGCCAGTTTGATGTAAATGTCAATGGTCGGCGTTACGCTGCGAATGGGACCCATACGATATGGTACCGGAAATTCCATGCGATTTCTCCCAAAAAGTCGGGTGATGGAGCTGTACAGACTCCATTATACCGCAGGTTGCCTGCTTGCCAGAACCAGAGTAAAACGGGGGAAGTTGTTTTCGTGGCTGGTGGTTAGTGGCTGGTAGAGTTTACCAGCCGCTAACCACCGGCCATCAGCCCAGAGGAGTTTTTATGTCAACAATCTTTGCCAAAATTATTGCCGGGGATATTCCGGCGGATGTGGTGTACCGGGATGAGCTGGTGACGGCGTTTCGGGACATCAACCCGCAGGCACCCACCCACATTTTGATTGTGCCCAACAAGGAAATCGCCACGGTCAATGACCTGACCGAAGCCGATGAGCAGGTGGCCGGACGGCTGCTGCTGGTGGCCCAAAAGCTGGCCGCCCAGGAAGGCATTGCCGAAGACGGCTACCGCCTGATGATCAACTGCAATCAGCACGGCGGGCAAGAGGTATTTCATCTGCATTTGCACTTGTTGGGGGGACGGCCGTTAGGCCCGATGTTGGCGCGTCGGTGAACGTTTGAGTGAAAAGTAAAAAGTGAAAAGACCAAACTTATCACTTTTCACTTATCACTTTTCCCCGATTACGGCTTAATTGCGTTGATCTCATCCCGGCAGACACACGCTTCGCGGCTGATGGTGCCGCGCACCAGCAGGCCATCGTACTCAGAGCCGAGACCCTGGGAGAGCCAGCCAGCCATGTTGAAGGCAACCGCACCATCGGCGGCCACCCAACGGCCGTTGTAGGTTCGCGCCACGTGCAAATGGGTGCCATTCGAAAAGCCGCCTTCGCACGATGGGTGCCCCAGCCGGTCGCCCGTTTGCACCGGCGTGCCCGCCGCAATGCGGTCGCGTGTCTCCAGGTGCATGTAGGTGATGGCCCAGCCGGTTCCGGCAAAGCCGTCGGCGGGCTGGCCAGGCAGGTCCAGATCAACCACCACCGCCCCAAAATCGCTGCGGGTGACAATGCCGTCGGCCATCGCCGTCACCCAGCTTTCAGACTGCACGCAGCCCAGCTGATCGGACGGGGGGGCAAAGTCCAGCGCCGCCCAGGCCGAACCAGCGGCCCAGCCGCCGTGCGGCCCACCCGTGTAGTACCAGGTTTCGTCGCTGCTCCAGGGGAGCTGCAAGTTGGGCTGGCGCAGGTCAACGGGCCACAGCGGATCCACCGTGTAGGCAAAGGGATTGCCAAACAAGCGGTTGTAGGTGGCCCAAAAGCCATCGGGGCCAGCTTCTTGCAGCCAGGTGGCGTAGGCAGCGCCGTCGTGCGCCCCGAGCCACTTTTGCACGGCTGCCGTGCCGTGGTTGATAGTGGGGGCAAAACCCAGGCGCGTGCCGTCGGCCAGGGTGAACGCATTGAGGCCACCTTCGGAACGGCCGTAAAAGCCCAGGTTTAGTTCGTTGGCCGCCCAACCCAGCTGGCCATAGAGGCCGGGCTGGTTGGTACCGACGTACCCCATCGGGTACTGCTCCACCACACCCACCGGCTTGCTCACCCAACCCGCGCGAAACTCTAATGCCGCCAGCAGCAGCCGGGGGTTCAGGCTAAAGCGGTGGGCCACCAGGGCAACGATCTCTGGCCCGGCAAGCTGCTGGTTTTCCACCGTTTCTTCGTAGCGCAGCAGATAGCTGTCGAACAGGGTCACAAACTGGCGCACGTCGAACCCGGCGGCGGCCGGACCGTACACCAGCTCACTGTCGGGGATGATCTTGAAATCTGGGCCAACCTGGGAGGCCGAGGTGGGCACCAGCAGTACCTGGCCGACAGAGAGCAGGTTGCTGTTGTCTAGTTGGTTCAGCGTCAGCAGCTCCTCGACCGTGGCACCGTACAGTTGGGCGATGTAGCCCAGCGTTTCGCCGGCGCCAACCGTGTGGGTGGTAGTGGTGCTGCCGCCGCCGTTGCTGGCAACGGCCGTTTCATGTGGCGAATCCGGCGTGGGGGTGCCAAAGTAGGTGGGCCGGGCAATGGCGATGGCTGGTCCTGGCTCCGGGGTGGGCGGCAGGGGCGCGCTGCCGGTGAAGGGGGTAAGGATGGGTGTGGGGGGTGGTTGGTTGGTTGCGCCGGGAGTGACAAAGACGGCCGTTTCCGGGTCCGGTCGTTCACAGCCTACCAGCATCAAAAAGAGCAGTGTTACCCTGATGGCAGACCATCGTTTGCCAACTAAAAAACGTCTCATTGGCGGGGATTGTACCCCAGGAAGTTCTAAAAATGCACTCAAAGCAGCGCTTACCGGGTTGCTGCCAAAGGGTGGCAACCGTTCAGTTGGTGTCCCGCGCGCGGGGAGAAGGATTAGGGTTTTTCAGTTTTGGGGGTCGTTTTGACCCCCCAAACTGAAAAAACCCCACAATCTTCGGCAGCGCCAGGCGCGAAGCGCCGAGGCGATGCCCTTGCTCCAGGTAGAGCTGAACGCTTATACAGGTGGGGCTTTTGCTAAGTTTTGCGGCGAAAGAAGACTAAATGATTGAGGTCTACGAGAAACGCAACGACCGAAACACGTTAAGCGAGCTGCACACGAGCTGCCAGCTGGACAACCTGCTGGTAAGTCACTGGTTTGGTCAGGACAAAATCGGCTTGCTCCTGCAAAAAGCCTGCCCGGGTGCCTTCCACGCTGGTGGCAAAGACCCAGGTGCTCTCAAAGCGGAGTTCACTCTTCATAAATTTGAGCAGCTCTTCACCCGAAACATGCGGCAGCTGCAAATCCAGCAGTACCGCGTGCGGTGTTTCTGTTTCCAGATAGGCAAGCGCTTCCTGGCCATCGTGAACGGTGTGCACGTCATAGCCTGAGTCTTCAAATGCGGCCGTAAAAAAAGTAGCCAGCATCTCATCATCATCCACAATTAACGCTTTGGGCTTTATCATAGACAAACCTTCTACTTCTTTTGGGCAATGCCAAGCAGGGCATTAATTTTGACAATCAACTGCGAGAAGTTGATGGGTTTGGTTTCAAAATCATTGCAGCCGATGGCCAGGCTCCGGTTGCGATCTTCAACCAGGGCGTGCGCCGTCAGTGCGATGATCGGCACATTTTTTATGGATTCAATCCTTCTAATGTGCTCGGTTGCTTCCCACCCATCCATTACTGGCAGGCTGATATCCATCAAAATAAGGTCCGGCTGCTCTCGTTGTGCCACTTCGACGCCCTCCTGACCATCGTGGGCAACAACAACTTCGTAATTCCGAAAGCGCAGCCGCTCTACCAGGATTTCCTGGATCATTGGACTATCTTCAACGACCAATATTTTACTCATACTTCAATCTCTTTGTCCATAGCCAGCGGCTCTGCTGCTTGACCATTGGCAGCGAGAGCCTCATTCGGTGTCACCAGCGGAAGGAATACTTTAAAGCAGGTGCCTTCGCCGAGTTTACTTTGCACCTGGATATTGCCGTGCATCAGCTTGCACAAATGGTAGCTGATGGCCAGCCCTAAACCGGTGCCGCCATAACGCCGCGTTGGGGAAAGATCGGCCTGGAAAAACGGCCGAAACAGCTGCTTCACCTGTGGCTCTGACATCCCAATACCGTTGTCTGTCACCTGAAACATCAGCTGTGCGGCATTATCTGGATCGCGCTGCACGGTGAAATCAATTTGGCCATCGTGGGTAAACTTGGCTGCGTTATGCAAAACATTGAGCAGAATCTGGCGCACTTTGACCTGATCTGCCTGCATGATGTCGCTGTCCAGGTCCAGGTTAATGGTGAGCTGGTTGTGGTTTTCCGCCAGCGTGGGCTGCACCACTACCTGCACACTCTCGATAATCGAGGTAATGCTAAAGCTGGAGATGCTCAGCTTCATCTGTCCAGCTTCCACTTTGGAAAGGTCCAGCAGGTCGTTAATGATTTGCAACAGGTGATCGGCCGAAACGCTGATCTTTTCCAGGCGTCCGGGCAGGTTGGTGTTGTCCATAACGGCCGTTTGCTCTTGCAGCAATTCGCTGTAGCCAATGATGGCCGTGAGCGGCGTGCGCAGTTCATGGCTCATGTTGGCCAGGAAGGTGCTTTTGGCGCGGCTGGCGGCTTCGGCCGCTTCTTTGGCTTCCCTGAGCGCAATTTCGGCCATGCGCTGTTCCGTGTTGTTGTAGAGCATTACCAACCGGCCCGTCATTCGCCCTTGTTTGTCATGCAGAGGCGAAATGTTCAGGTTGTAATAGAGCATTTGCCCGCCGTTGGTAAAGCGGATCTGGGTATTGGCGCGTTCCACATCGCGGTACTGTTCCACCAGATTAGCCCATTCGTCAAAAACCTCTTCCACGGGTAGGCCGATGATTCGCTCAATGGGTTTTCTGAGTACCGCCTGGGCCGCGGGGTTTACGTCCACCACCCGGTTCAGCGTGTCGACGACAAACATGCCATCGTCCATCTGCTCAATGACCGAGTTGCGCGCCACTGGCGAAATATCCATCAGGCGGTAGCCAAAAATGCCCCAGGCAAACATCACTCCGGTCACCATAAAAGCGATTGGGGTAGGATCGATGATAAACATGGCCGCCACCGGCGAAATGTAAAGGATGTTGATAATCCAGGGAACAAAGGTTCCCAGCACGGAGACGCCAATCTGGGCGCGGTAAAGTCCGCTGGTGTGAAAATAGGCGCGGATGAGCAGATAGGTGCCGTAGGCCAGCACACCGTAGGAGTAGGCCACATGCACCCAAAAGATCGGGCCACGCTCGATGACCAGGTAGGCAAATGGGCCAGAGCTGTCTAGCGTGACGCTGGCCCGAAACAGATGGTGCAGGCTGTCGGTCCAGGCGACCAGCAGGATAAACAACGGCTCAATGATAAAGGGAACGGCCGTGCGCCACGTCACTTTTTTGGTGGGATTGGTATATTCAAACGCGAAGAACAACCAGGCCACCGGCCCAAATACAATGCCTATGTAGGCCACATTGGCCCACAGTAGATTGCCTTCCAGCGTGGTGCTGCCAATTTCTAGAACATAGAAAATAAGCCACTGGGTGATGCTGACCATGAGGAACAGCAGTGGGGTCGCCCCATAGATGGTCCGCCGCCTCCAGGCCAAAATGGCCACTACCACGGAAATGACTGCGGCGACGACAATGGGAATGATATAGGGTGTATATTGCCAGGTCATTGTTGTGCTGCCTCTTCAGAACGGCCGTTTCCCGACCCGATCAGTTGCGTTAATGGTAGCTGAACGGGCAGCCTTACCAAAAAGGTGGTCCCTTCACCCAACCGGCTTTCTGCCTCAATCGTACCGCCCAACATCTGGCAAAAACGACTGCTAATGGCTAACCCCAACCCACTGCCGCCATGCACCCGCGTAATTGAAGAATCGGCCTGCGTAAACGGCTGGAAAATTTTACCCATCATTTCGTCGGAAATACCCTCGCCGGTGTCCCGCACCGTAATTAAGATGCAGTCTGTGGCGCAGTCTGGCCGGATGGCCAGCAACACAGTGCCTTCATAGGTAAATTTGGTGGCGTTGCCCAGCAAGTTCAACAAGATTTGCCGCAGCTTGGTTCTGTCGGTTTGCATCAGGCCCAAATCCGGGGCCAGGTCCAGTTCCAAGACGTTGCTGTTTTTGGCAATCTGCGGCTGAACGCTGTTAACCACCTCTTCAATCAAATCTGGCACAACAAATTCTGTCACCATCATGTCCATGCGTTCGGCTTCGATTTTGGACAGATCCAGAATATTGCCGATGAGAAAGTTCAGGCCTTGAGCGGCCGTTCCAATTTGCTTCAGGTGCGGCACAATCTTCTCGTAGCCCAGCGCCTCGCTGCGTTCCTGGATCAGTTCGCTGTAGCCAATGATGGCGGCCAGGGGCGTGCGCAGTTCGTGGCTCATCGTGGCCAAAAAGGTACTTTTGGCCCGGCTGGCGGCTTCAGCCGCATCTTTGGCTTCCATTAACGACGTTTCTATCTGCTTCAACCGCGTGATTTCGTGGACCATCACCAACCGCCCGGTGAGATGGTCATTTTTGTCGAGCAGCGGGGAAACAGAGACCTGGTAATGGCGCGTTGTGCCATCATCATACGCCAGGCTGACTTCTTCCTGGCCAGAGGTGAGGTAATGAAACCGCAGGTGCAGTTCGGGCCAGCGGTCTGTCACCTGCTTCACCGGCTGGCCAATCACGTCTTCCGTCACCTGGGCCATGCGCAACACGGCCGGGTTGGCCTCCAGAACGCGGTCGTGCTCATCCAGCACCAGCATACCGTCTTGCATCTCGTCAATGACGCGCCTGCGGATGATGGGCGTGATTTCTACCAGCCCAACCTTAAAGATGCCCCAGGCAACGGCCGTACCCGTAATCAAAAATGCAAATGGGGTGTAGTCAAATGGCCCCAGGCGCACGACCACAAACAAAATGTTGGCAATCCAGGGAACGGCCGCGCCCACCAGCATCACGCTGATTTGCCGCCGGTGCAGCCGCGAACTCTGCCGGTAGGATCGGGCCAATATCACAAAGCCAGCAATGGTCAGCAGATAGGAGTAGGCCGCGTGAATCCAAAAGCCCGGTCCAGGTACCCAATCCCAGTACGGGTTTGGGCCTGTGGTATTCAGCACTTTGCTCACCTGGAAAAACTGTTGCCACGGGCTGGTCCACAGCAAAATGAGGGTGAGAATGGGCATGATCAGCAGCAGGCCGAGGGTGGTGCGGGTGAGCACAGCCGCTCGATCGGTAAACATCAGGCTGAACATAAACCAGGCCGTTGGTGCCATTACCACGCCGATAAACTGGAAGTTGCTCCAAAAGAGCCGCGTGGTGGGGTCAAAGGCCAGCGCCTCCAGCGTACTGCCCACCAGCCAGATCACCACGCCGGTCATCAGCGGCAGAAGCGGCCGGGCACCGCGCATGGTGCGCCGCTGCCAGGTGTAGACCAGCACAAAAATGGCAATAAGTGAAGCAATGAGCACCGGTAAGGCAATAGGCGTAAATATCCAGTTCATTATTTTGCTATATTTCTCACCCGCCAGGGCAACTTGGCGGTGAATTTTGAACCCTGGCCAAACTGGCTTTCAACGCAAATTTCGCCACCCAGCATCTGGCAGTAGTGCTGGCTAATGGATAATCCCAGGCCCGTGCCGCCAAACTTGCGGGACAGAGAAGAGTCGGCCTGGGTGAACGGCTGGAATAACCCGGCGATTTGTGCTTCGGTCAGGCCAATGCCCGTGTCGCAGACCTGGAAATGGATGTCCTGATCATGACGCGAGACATGCAGCGCCACTGCGCCGTTTTCGGTGAATTTGGCGGCATTGCCCAGCAGGTTGAGCAGAACCTGGTTGAGCAGGGTGGCGTCGGTGTACATGCTGCCGATGTCGCGCGGGCAGTGGACGGTAAACTGGTTGCTGTTGGGGCTCATCAGCGGCTGGACCACGTTGACCATGTTTTGCACCAGCGTGTTGATTTCGATTTCATCAATGTGCATGGCCACCTTGCCTGCTTCAATTTTGGACATATCTAAAATTTCGCTGATGATGGCGAGCAGGTGGTAAGCGGCCGTTTCCGACTTTTGCAGGTAGGGCAGCAGCTGGGTCCCTGATTTCTGGGCCGACAGAATTTCTTGCAGCAGTTCGTTGTAGCCAATGATGGCCGTGAGCGGCGTGCGCAGTTCGTGGCTCATGTTGGCCAGAAAGGCGCTTTTGGAGCGGCTGGCGGCTTCTGCCTGGTCTCGGGCAATGGATAATTCTTCTACCAGCCGCTGTTCGGCAGCGTACATCTGGGCATTGGTAAACGCCAGGGAAATCTGGTCGGCGGCCAGCTGCATGAGGTGGATTTTTTCTTCGGTGAAGTGATGCGTGGTGGGGTGGGTAAGGGTGAGAATACCCATAACGCTGCCCTTGCGCAGCACTGGCACGGCCAGGGCCGAGCGCACGGTGTACGGCTGCCCGCCCAAATTAAGCCAACGGCCGTCGTCGGCCGTATCGTGCACGCAGGCGGATTGTTTGTGCTGCAGCACCCAACCCGCCAGACCTTTTTTGAGAACGGCCGTTTCCACCACCGTTTGCAGCTCGGGATCAATATTCGGCCAGGCCAGAATGCGGTGAGTAATGTTCTGATCTTCGTCAAACAAAAACAGGCTGCCGGTATCAGCGGCCGTGGTGTCCACGGCAATGCTCAGCGTGCTTTGCAGCGTTTCTTCCAGCTCGGGCGTCTGGGTAACCACGTGGGCAATTTCGACGAGGGTTTCAAAGAGCTGCTTTTGGTTAGCTAATTCCTGGGCAGCCCGGCGCGCTTCGGTGACATCGTGCAAAATAACCAAACGGCCGCTGGGCTGGCCTCGTTGGTCACGCAGGGAGGAAACGGCAACTTCAAAGTAGCTTTTATCGACGCCCCAGGCAAGCTCGATCTCCTGCTGTACCTCGTTTTTTTCGTACAGCGGCAGCACGGCGGCAAACGGCCCCTGGAAAAGCTGAGGGGCTACCATGCTCACTTTGAGCGGCGTCACGCTGTTGAAAAACCGCTCCGCCGATGGATTGAAGTCCAGCAGGCGGTGCTGTTCGTTCCACACCAGCATGACATTGGACATGTTTTCCAGCACAATTTCACGGGCAAAGGGCGTTACATCCAACAGGCTCAACTTGCGCAGATTCCAGCCGAGGAAGATAGCCGTGGCGGCAAAGCCCAGCGGGGTTAAATCCAGGGCCGGAAATGGCGTCAGCCGGGCCACGTAAAGGCCGTTGCCCAGCCAGGGGAAGATGGTGGCCAGCACCAGTCCGTATGTTTGCAGGCGGTAAGGATTGCGCAGCTTGTAGCCCAGCGTCAGCAAAAGGTACGAGCCAGCCAGCAGCATGCTGTAGGAGTAGACAATCAGCGTCCAAAAAAGCGGGCCGTAGGTGAGATCCAGGTTGATAAATGGGTCGGTGGTTGTTAGCTCAACCGCACGGTAAAAAACGCCCAGGCCCGGTTCCAGCCAGACGGCAAGCAAGAGGAGCCAGGGGATGATAAAAAAGATGACCAGGGCGTAATTGGGAAATCGCCAGCGCCGCGTGTATTGCAGACTAAAAACGATAAAAACTGAAGAAACGTTGACGATGCCCACATATTGCAGCTTGACCCAAAACAGCTTGGCGGGCAGGGTAGTAGCCCCGATTTCCAGCGCATAGCCTAAACACCACAAAGCGGCCAGGGCCGAGAACCAGGCAAATGCTCTCGCTCCTGGCGAGTTCAACCGGCGGCGGGCAGGGAAAAACAGCATGCCGGAAATGGCAGCGGCTATAAACAGCGGAATGGTGTAAGGGGTAAACGTCCAATCTAGCAACATGAAGTGGACACTTGTCTTGTATGGTAGGTAAACGGTTATGCGATGGTCAACACGGCCGTTTCTTGTGCAACAATTGGTAAAGTAAAGAAAAAGGTGCTGCCCTGACGGTGCTCCGAGATGAAACCAATTTCACCACCCTGCAATTCTACCAGTTTTTTGGTGATGTTTAATCCCAAACCAGTACCACGTACGGCCGTTACCAATTCGTCGTCGGCCCGGAAAAATTGGCTGAACACCCTCGCCTGATCGGCCGCCCTAATGCCAATGCCGCTGTCCTGTAAGGCAATTTGCAGTTGGTGACCGGACTCTCCCTCCACCAGCTGAGCTGAAACTTGAATACGGCCGCTTTCCGGTGTGTACTTGCTGGCGTTGCTGATCAGGTTGGTCAGAATCTGGCTCAAGCGCTTGGCGTCGGCCCGCACCTGGGGCAGCGTTTCGGGAACGTGCACAATCAGTTCTTGCTGCCGCTCCTCAATTTGGGGTTCAAACAACCTTACGACGTTATGCAGCACCTCTGGCAGGGAAACCGCTTCAATTTTTAACCGAAACTGCCCCGTTTCAATCTGGGTGATATCGTCTAGCTCCAGCGCCAGGTTGTGAATGCGCGTGGCGCCATCATTGATGATGCCCAGGTAATTGATCCGCGTCTCTTCGGGCAGCAGGTTGCCCTGGCGGCGCAGCAGGTAAGTGTAGGACTGGATTGAGGTGAGCGGATTTTTTAATTCATGTGACACCATCGCTACAAAGTTGCTTTTGGCCCGGTTGGCCGCCTGCACGTCGGCATAAAGCTGGGCGTTGTGCATGGCAATGGCAATGTGGATGGCCAGCCGCTTGAGAAAGCGTAAGGTGGTTTCCGGCACGGGGTGGGCCAGGTCAAAAATGGCCATGTCGCGGATGATGGTGTTGCGGAAGATGGGCAGGGTGAGCCGGTAGTTGGCCTGGGGGTGGAGACGCCCGTTTTCCGGTACGGCCGTCTGGGTAACGGCCCGCAGCTGCTTATCGACAGGTATTACTGGTAAATCATCAGCCGCAATTCCCTGACTGGCGCGCACCTGCAAACGGTTGCCTTCAACCGCGCCAATGCAGCAGGCCAGCGCGCCGGTTTTTTGCCCGCCATATTGCAGTGTTAACCCAGATATTGTTTTGCGGTCTAATGTGGTGTTGAGTTCCTGGTCAATCTGCTGCAGCAAATTGAGCTCTTCCAGCCAGGTTTGTTGGGCATCCCGGTAATGCTTCTTCTCCAGCGAGGCGTTAATGCGCGCCCACAGCAGCTCGCTTTCAATCGGTTTGCTCAAAAAATCTTCGGCACCGAGCTTGATGCAGGTGACCACGCTCTTTAGGTCGGTCAAGGCCGACATGACCACCACGGGCGTGGTGTTGCCCGCGGCCTTGAGCGCGGTCAACACGTCAAAGCCGTTCATGTCGGGCATCATGATGTCCAGCAAAATCAGGTCAAAGCCGTGCTGCTGGTGCATTTCTAGCGCTTGTTGGCCATTTTCGGCCGTTTTCACCCCATAACCCCGATGATCGAGCCAGGAGGAAAGTAACTCCCGAATGAGTGCATCGTCGTCAACGACCAGAATCATGCTGTTTTTTGGATCCATTGTTCTTACCCTCATCTTTTTCGATGATGTGTGAGAGACGTTTGCTGTCTTTTTTGTTTTGATGTGAGGGAACTGCTTGTTTCGCTGTTAGACAGAAAGTCGTTAAAAAGGTCACTTTGTTAACCAAGGCTGGTACTAAAGACTACCAATTCTCGCTGGAAACAGGGCGTATGGGAAGGTGATTCAAGGTACGGGGGTTAAGCGGATTTGATGTGTAAGATGAGGCCCCGGTTTTGCGGCAGTTATGCTTCTCTTAGGCCTTTACGATAGAATAGTTTTCTTATAGTTTTAATTACGACTGTTTTGCTCCATAAAACTGCACGAGGCACAGGCAAAAGCGAGAGGTATGCAGGCCAATTACGTTCAGCGATTACGTTTGATTTTTAGCAAAAATGGACCCGCCCGGTATATCAGCCATTTGGACCTGGCGCGCACGTTGGAACGGGCGCTCAACCGGGCCCAGATTCCGGTGGCCTACACCCAGGGCTTCAACCGCCGCCCGCGCATGCAAATGGCCACCGCCCTCCCGCTGGGCTATACCAGCGAATACGAGCTGGCCGATATTTTGCTCATGGAGAAGATGGAGCCAGCCGCCGCGCTGCAGCAGATCATGACCCGAATGGCACCGGGCATCGTTATTTTACAGGCAGCAGAAGTGCCGATTAGCAGCCCCTCGCTGCAATCTATTACCCACTCCTCGACTTACGTGGCGACGCCGCTGGATCCGGTGGATTTTGCCGAACTCCAGGGCAGGGCAGCCGCGCTGCTGGCGGCCGAGACGGTGGAGCGGGTGCGGGATAAGCAGGGCAAAAAGAAGAAGTATGATTTACGGCCGTTAATCCTCGATCTCGCCGCTACCCAGGGCGAAGGCGGCCAGGTCCACATCCACATGAACCTCTGCCTGGAACCCTCGCGAACCGGCCGCCCCGATGAGGTGTTGGAGGCGCTCGGCTTTGATCCGCTGGACGTGCGCATTCACCGCACGGGCATGGTGCTGGTGGAATAATGGTTCATGGTTAATTGTAAATGGTTAATGGTCGGGCTGCTGCTGGTGGGGTTGACGCTGGCCTGCCGGGCAGCGGCCGTTCGTCCCACACCCGCTGCCCTGCCATCACCCACCCTCCAGCCCACACCCACCCTCATCGCCACCCCCTCACCCCTTCAACCCGTCACCCCCACTCCCTCCGCCGACAGCGGCTGGCAGCTTCTCCAACCTGGCCTGGAGCGCCGCACCATCCATCTAGTGGGGGCAGACGGCCGTCTCACCGAACAATTTACCATTTTGCGTATAGACCCGGCCCTGTTTGCCTTCCGCCTGGGCTACAGCCCAGGCCAGCCCAAGCCGCTGGCCACCTGGCAGGCCGAAACGGGCGCGCTCATCGTGACCAACGGCGGCTTTTTCACCGAAGAATTTCTGGCCACGGGGCTAATTGTGGTGGACGGGCAGGTCAGCGGCAGCAGCTACGTAGATTTTGGCGGCATGGTGACAATGGGTGAAGGTGGTGTAGAGGTGCGTTCGTTGGTGGAACGGCCGTATGACTCCAGCGAAACCTTCGACTATGCCCTGCAAGCCTTCCCCATGCTGGTGCTAAATGGCCAACCCGCTTACCAAACGGCCGATTTTGATGCCGCGCGGCGCACGGTGATTGGGGTGGATGGAGACGGCCGTGTTCTCCTCATTTTTGCCAGTTGGGGCGGTTTGACCCTGGCCGAAGTGAGCAGCTACTTAGCCAGCATCGACCTGGGCCTGGTCAACGCCCTCAACCTGGACGGCGGCACCTCCACCGGCCTTATCCTGACCGAGCCACCGGAAAACATTCCTGCTTTTGTGGCCGTGCCCAGCGTCATCCTCGTATTCCCCAAATGATCGAGAAATAAAGCAAGGGTGTTCCACAAAAAAACAGCCCGCCAACTGGCGAGCTGTTTTTTGAAGGTAATTACCCAATTACCCAATTACCCAATTACTTCTTAAATATCACAATTACCCGACATGCAGGCCAGTTCTTGTGCGGCCGTTGTTAAATCTTCTTCCTCGTAGCGGTAAATCTTGGAGAAATCAATTTCCGGGAATTTCTCGGCCAGTTGAGCGTGCTCTTCGGCGTCAATTTCGATGTAGGGCATCTGGTCGTACTGGGCGTCGAAGGCGGGCAGGAAGGCCATGCCGCCAATCTTGTCCTGATGCTCCCAGATCCAGCGGATGATGTCCAGCACCTCATGGTCGCGGTAGGTGATCGTCACGCTGGGGTTGTGTTCGGTGTAGTGAACCTTGTTTTGCAGCCAGAATTCGCACTGCTCCCGCGCCGACCGATCGTTGCGCGTGACGGCTCCGTCGGGCGACTTCACCGGGAAGTGCACCACCCACGTTTTGGCATTGTCGCGGGTCTGGCTGTTTTCCGGGTCCATCGGTGCGCCAGCGTCTTGCAGCACCTTGAAGACAGGGCTGTGTGCCCCCACGCGCACGTTGCGGATGTAGTACGGTGCCCAGCGGGAATGCAGCCCCGACGACGAGTTCACCAGCTGCGACGAGTTGCCCGACGGCTTAACGCAGGTCACCGAAGCCGATTGGTTGATGCCCAACCGGGCCGCATACTCCTTGTTGGTATTAACCGCGACATCACGCAGTTTTTCCTGGATGTCCGGGTCTTGGGCCGCCACGCTGTCCATCTGGCCGTTCAAGTCTACACCTAGCAGCCGCTCTTCGATACTGTTCTGCTGCCACTGCGGCCGTAAACCGGGGAAGTGGGTGGCCATTGACTGGATGGTGCCGATGATGGCGGCCAGTTCCACCTTTTCGCTCAGCGTCTCCAGGGTGTCATCGGCGCGGGCGATGGCGCTGGAGAGGTTGCAGAATTCGTAGGGGCGCAGCAAAATCTCGCCGCACTGCAAATTATTGATGTAGCTCCATTTATCTTTGCCATTGCGGGTTTGGCTGTGCCAGCCGCCCACAAAGAAGTTATGGAATTCATCCACTGTGCCGTTGTACACATCTTCATATCCCGCAAATTCAACCGAGACAACACGATGATTGTACATAGAGGCTGCTTCCTGCAAATCAGCGTAGGTCCGGAAAGGTGAACTGGTTCGTGCTATCTCCGCGCTAACGGCTTGTTCTTTGCAGGCGGTCATCCACTCCTTTTTCAACGGTACCCGCTCTAACTCAAATTGAAGCGTTGTGTAAATTTTGAGCTGCTCCTGCTGAATCTCAGCTTTGCGTTCAGCATGAGCCTCATGAATGCCATTTATCATCGTTGTGTGGTGGCGCTCCCACTGCTGTTTGGAGGCGCAAGAATGGCTGCATACGCCAGCCTCACGCTGCTTCAGGGAGACCAGGAACGGTTGACCACAAACTTCACACTGTTTCTGGATGTAAAGGTGCCCTTCAATAATTTCACAATCGTACCCCATTTCGCTGTATCGTTGGTAAGACTGCACCACGCGCGGATCGGCATCAACGTGATCATAGCCCAGCTGCAAAGCTGCCCATTTTGCCAGACCAACTACACCGCCTAAATGTGCCTGTCGCCAGGCGCTAAAGGTTTGGGGCAGCCCATTTTCCTGAGCGTACTGCTGCCAATCCTGGGTAGAGAAGCGCCGTCCTAGCTGTTCAGTGAGGTAAAGGGCATGTTGTTTTAGCTGTTCATGGGTGATGCCAGAGTAACGGCCGTTTGCCTTGCCACTCACTGCTTCGGACATGTTTTTCCGGTAAGTATCCCACTGTTCATCTGTCCACTCTGTCGCCGCCCGGACCATTGGGTTGTTTTCACCGCGCATTTGTTCACCGTGCAGCGCATCATGTTCAAACTTGGCGAGGATTTCCAGATTTTCCGGTGCATTATTGCTGGCGTCGAAATCCTTGTGGTGCACAACGTATGCACGCGGGATAGGCGTGTTGTGATGGAAAGCGGCGATTAAACGATGTTCTGCCTGGTTTTGCCGACGGCCGTTGTTCACCCACACGTAATCTTGCGACTTTGAGTTTGCTCCCGCAAAAATGTCTTTGATAGAAGCTTTATAACGGGTCATGACATGCAAGCTGTCGCCAGCCTGCAAGTTTTCAGCCGCGACGTACTCACCGGACTTCAAACGGAACTTGTGATTGCCGGTCACTTTGATTGTGGAGCCATCATCCAGCGTTACGGTGTAAACTTCTTTTTGCCGCCCGGTAATGCGAGGATGGCGCAGCCAGCGTACCGCCATTTTGCCTTGATTATCCAGACAAAATACAGGGACATCCTTATCTTCGGCTGCCAGCTGAGCTATGGGCACGTGACCGCGTCCATCGGCTACGGCCACCAACGTTTCGCCAGTGACGCAGGGATTGGTGCCGAAGTCGGCCGCTTTGCGGCGGGCGGGTTTGTTCTCGACGGCCGCTTTGCGGTTGAAGATGCCTGGTTCGCCGCGCTCTGATTCGACCATGTCCAGCACAAAGCGGGTGATTTCCGCCTGGCTCAGCTCGCGGGAGGGCCAGACGGCCGAATTATTGGCATTCCACCGCTGGCTGTTGGTCCGCCAGAAGTCGCCGTCTTTGCAGTGGCGCATTTCCAGGTCGTCGTAATCAAACAGGGAGAGCATGGCCGTCCGCCGCACGCCGCCAGAAACGGCCGCATCCCCCACGGCACACATGATGTCATGGGCGTCTAACGGCCGTAAAAAACCACCCTGGCGCGACACAATGCGCGAACGGGCAAAGTCCAGCATCTGGCGCAGCGGTTCTGGCCCGGAGGCGCGGCCACCTTTGACCCGCAGCGGCGTGCCAACGGGGCGCACTTCGGAGTAGTCAAACTTCACGTCTTCGCCATTAAACCAGGCGGTCAGGCCAATGCGCACTGCTTCGGCCCACCCTTCGGACGAATCGCCCACGAC